>JAAUUT010000206.1 GCA_012031035.1 Candidatus Altimarinota bacterium
TTATACTACAACAAGAAATCAACGTCCACTGTGCGATCGCGTCTTCAGCTAAAAACATTTGATGAATGAGAGGAAGTAGAGAGTAGGGGAGAATTAAATTTTAATTACCGATCGCTAATAACTGATAACTGGTCACTGGTCACTGTTAATTGGGGAACTAGAAAACGAGGCAAAAGATGAACGAGAGAAAAACTTCCTCTTCCTGGTTCTCGGAGCAAGATTAAAGGAAAAAGTGCTAGTAGCCGCAGGAAAGTTGATAAAACAAATAATCCACTGATTCCGCCCAAAAAAGCATAATGTGCCAAGAAACCGCCTGTAGTAGTTCCTAACGCGCCTCCTAATCCGCTAACTGCTGCCGCGATCGCAAAATAACTCGAAGAGTTGCTGTGAGGCGAGATGGCCATTTGTAAGTTATTGGAACACAAATCAATTGCTGCCCAAGTGCTACCGGAGAACGCATATAGTAGAGGCAACCACAACCAAATCGAAAGGGTATCGATGCCAATTCCCAGCCACAATAGAGGGATAAGGGCAACGATCGTGCCAATCGAGATTAACATCAAACGATTGCCAACGCGATCGGCTAATTTTCCCCAAAACACTAGCATTAAAACATTAACCCCTGCGGTCAAACTGTTATAGAACGTTACCAAACTGATATCCAATCCCAGATCTTTGAGGAGATAAACGTTAAAAAAAGGAAAGCTGAGATTGACTGCAAACATCCACAATCCGTAGTAAAACAAATATTTAAGGAAGTTAGTATCTTTAAGGAGATTAGAAAACGTAGAAGGTTTTGCGAGATCGACCAATTCTAAACTGGGAATAGTATCTGTCGCTGCTTTTGGATTGACATCCACCATAAACAATTGAAAACTCAAACTAACTAGCCCCGCCAAAACTGCTAACATTAGTACCAAAGCGTAACCTTGAATCGTTCCGCCTTGCCAATGAGACACCAACATTCCCAGCAACGGTACGCAAAGAAAATTAGTTAAATTAGCTGCACTGTTACGCAATCCAAAATATCGTCCTCGCAAGCGTTGGGGGACTAATACCGCCATCCAGCTAACCCAAGAGGAACTACCTAACGCACCGCACAGATGAGTTGCTAAAGCAATAAATAAGGTAACTTCTATCAGTTGATGAGGTTCAAAAAAGCGTATCTCAAAACCGACAACGCCCAGGACTAAAATTAACCATAATAGGCGCGATGGCGCGAAAACTTGCAAGCTATACCAACAACGACTATTAGCGCGATCGGCTAAATAAGCCCCGATGGGTTGGATAAAATTAGCTAACATGGGGATTGCTGCTAAGAAACCGATTTCGATATTTGTCGCCCCTAAATCGAGCAAGAAATTACTCAGCAAAACATCAGCCGTTACGCAAGAGAAAATTGTAGAAAAGATGTGGTCGAGGGTTGATGCTTTTAAGCTAGTGCGAATTTCGTTTTTAGAAGGTTGGACAGAGGGAAGAATCGGAACAATCTCTACAGCAGGATCGTTTATCGGTTGCAGAAGTTCGGGAGGGGATAAGATTTGAGATTTAACAAGGGTGAAATCTCCAGGGATTTTGAGCATAAAAGATAGAAGTTAGAATACTAAAGTTTTTTAATAAAAATATTTTTAATATTTTGCAATAAAAATCTATCAATTGAAATCTGCTGTAATTGGTATTGACAAGAACTCAGAGAATAGTACAAAGTATTGGCGATCGCGTCATGTCTCGGTCAAAATAAAAATAGGCGATCCCCGCAATATTTTCTTCAAAAGATTGGGTGTTGCGATCGCTATTTTTTTGTTACAAATTATGTAGTCAATGACAAAACTTGCTTCTGGCTTGAAAACAAAATTTCTTTCTTTTGCCAGATGGCAAATTAGACATTATCTAAACTTTATTGTTGAGCTAGCTTTATCAAAAGTGGCTCATCTTTTTTTTAAATGGGGAAGTTTACTATTAGTAATTTTGTTGATAACAGCTTGCACTCAAAATCCTGATGGAATTACGACAGTGACATTGAGTGGATGGCAAAGCAATCCGACAGAAAGAGAACTACTCGAACGAGTATTAAAGAAATTTGAGGCAGAATATCCCGATATAAAAGTTAAATTTGAAGTCATTAACGAGCGGTATATGGATGTTATCAAAACTCGGTTAATTGGCGATGCTGCACCTGATGTTTTTTATTTAGATTCTTTTGAAGCACCATTACTGATGAGTCATGAGGTTTTAGAACCTTTGGATAACTATATTACTGATGAGTTCGATTTAGCAGATTTTCAACCTTTATTACTCAAAGCATTTAAATATAAAGGGAAAGTTTATGGATTGCCTAAAGATTTTTCTACGCTGGCACTTTTTTACAACAAGCAATTTTTTAGAAAGGTAAATTTAAGCGTTCCTCCTAAAAATTGGCAGCAATTGCGAGAATATGCTCGAAGATTAACCAGCGATCTAAATAATGATGGAAGAATAGAAAGATATGGTTTAGGATTTACAGCGGAACTGGCTCGTCATTACTTTTTAATAAAAGCATTTGGAGGTCAATTAATTAATCGCCGGGGATACGCCAATTTTGCTACTAAAAAAAGTCTCAAAGGGTTACAGTATTTAATTGAAATGTATCAAAAGATAAAACGATTGCTCAACCTTCAGATGTTGGTGCGAGTTCTGATAGCGAAATGTTTGGTCAAGGAAAAGCTGCCATGGTTATCGAAGGACCGTGGTCAATTCCTTATTTAAAAGAAACCTTTTCTAAAATTGAATTTACTACAACAGGAGTTCCTATAATGAATCAAAAAAAGGGACAATGTTATATACGGCTGCTTATGTAATGAATCAAAAATCAAAACACAAAGAGGCAGCTTGGAAACTGATATCTTATCTATCAGGAAAAGAAGGGATGAAAGCTTGGGCAAAAGGAGGAGCAAGTTTACCAAGTCGCAAGTCCGTTTTAGCAGAACTAGGCTATATAGATAACTCTTTATATTTGCCTTTTATTCAAGGCGCTACTTCTGCAACAATTTGGCAAGCAGGAATAAATTTACCTGCTATTAAAACTCATTTCAACAATCAGTTTTTAAGTGCCTTACTGGGAAAGCAATCTTTACAAATCGCTTTGCAAAAAGCACAGAAATCCGTTAACCAAGAAATTCAAGCGGCTGAATATTAAGAGCAATTGATTAATGAATGAAAAAAGTTTTCCAAAAAGCAAAACTTCAAGAAATCCTATCTGGTTATTTATTCGTGTTTCCAGCCCTAGTAACTCTAGGAATATTTTTAATTTTGCCGATTCTTTATTTAGTTTTTTTATCTTTTAACAAAGTTCGGATTTTAGGAGAATTAAGCTATCGATTTGTTGCCTGGAAAAACTTTACTCGAATTTTAGAAGACGAAAGGGTTTGGATTGCCTTAACTAACACCTTTGAGTATGTTATTATAGTCGTTCCCATTCAAACAATTTTGGCACTTTTATTAGCAATAATCTTAAATGCTAAGTTACTCGGTAAAAATTGGTTTAGAGTAATCTTTTTTTTGCCAACTGTAACATCCTCTGCTGTTTTAACTTTAATCTTTATTTTGATTTATAATTCTAATGGACTACTCAATAATTTACTAGCTTTGTTTAGATTGCAAACTTATAATTGGTTGGGCGATCCTAATGTAGCTCTCAAAGCCATTATGATTATGAATATTTGGTCTACTGCTCCTTTTTTTATGGTCATTTATTTGGCTGCCCTACAAGATATCCCTACTGAATTATATGAAGCTGCAAAGATTGATGGTGCTAATGAATGCGATCGCTTTTTTACCATTACTTTACCACTCCTCAAACCCGTGACTTTTTTTGTAATTATTATGGGGATTATTGGAACTTTTCAATTATTCGATCAGTCTTATATTTTTTCCAACGGTTCTGGCGGGCCAAATAATTCAACGCTGACTATTGTTCTGCTAATTTATCAATATGCTTTTAATAGTTTAGATATAGGTTATTCTGCTGCATTAGCTTTTATATTAGCTGGGATTATTTTATTAGTTACGCTAATTCAGCGTTGTTTTTTTCAGGATTAATTGTATCGCGTTTCTCAAATAGATTGGGTATAGTTTTTGAGAAAGGGAATAGGTAATAGGCAACCAGGAACAAGGAATAGAAAAAAATATATGAAAGATAAATTATATCTAAAAATTATTCTTTACAGTGTTTTGATATCCTATGCGATCGCAACATTTTTTCCTTTTGCTTGGGCGCTATCTGCTTCTTTTAAACCTCTCGATGAAATCGTCGCAGGGGGCTTAAACTTAATTCCCGAATATTTTACTTTTAAAAATTACGAAGCCATCTTTTTAAAATCACCTTTATTTGGACGCTGGTTTTTAAATAGCGTTTTTGTCGCTATTTTTGTCACTGTATTTAATTTATTATTTAATTCAATGGCTGGCTATGCCCTAGCTAGAATAAACTTTCCAGGACAGTCATTATTATTTGGAATAATTATCGCCGTTCTACTCGTTCCCGCACAAGTTACCTTGATTCCTAGCTATTTAATTTTAAAATATCTAGGCTGGTTAAATACTTATCAGGGACTTATATTACCCAACGCCGCTAACGCTACTTTTATTTTTATGATGCGACAGTTTTTTGTCAATTTTCCCAAGGAATTAGAAGAAGCAGCAGCCTTAGATGGGTTGAGTCGTTGGGAAATATTTGTACGAGTTGTGTTACCCTTAGCAAAACCCGCTTTGGCAGCACAAACAATTTTTATTTTTATGAATTCTTGGAACAATTTTTTAATGCCGTTAATAATCGTATCCTCTCCCGAAATGTTTACTCTACCTTTGGGATTAAATACATTCAAAGGATTGTATATCAGTTACTGGAATTATATTATGGCAGCTTCAATGGTATTTACCTTGCCAGCGTTGGTAATATATGCTTTTTTTAATCGTTATTTCGTTTCGGGAATGTTGTTTACTGGTACTAAAGGATAACTAGCGATCGCCCTGTATGATATGCGCGATCGTACGATCGCGCATACGATACACCAGAACAAATTAAAAAGTTAAACCTTTTAATATATCCCCTCAAAGTTTGATGAATGTCTGCAACAATAAAAAAGAAAGCTCTATTTTGCCGACATCTGTCCTTCATTTCTGGGTTTGAGAGGGTTTGCTATTGACGATTAGGGGTTTTTGTGTTAATGAAAGGTTTTAATCCTGAAGACTTTCAAATTCTTATAGTAGACGGAACGAACAATAATTTTCAGTCAATCCTCCCAATGCTAGAGAAGATGGGATATGAGATTGCGTTTGCTCATAACGAACGACAAATGCTCGAAGCCGTCGAAAAGAAGCAACCCGACTTAATTTGGATCGATCTTGCCAACCAAAAAGTAGATGGATTAAAAATTGGCAGAATTTTAAACAATAATCCCGAACATTGCCAAATTCCTCTCATTTTCTTGACAGCAAATCGAGAGCAAGAAGCATTAATCGAGACATTCGATCGCGGTATTGTAGACAGCTTGAACAAGCCACTCGAAGAATTAGAAGCGCTAACCTGCATTAAAACCCATTTAAAGCTAAAACGAAATCGCGACGAAATGCAGAAGGCTTATACAGAATTAGAGAAACTGGTCAATACCGACCCTCTAACAGAAGTAGCCAATCGCCGCGCTTTATTACTTTTCGGCGAACGAGAATTTGAACGCGCCAGACGATACAGACAGTCATTTTCTGTCTTGACAATCGATATCGATCGCTTTAAACAGATTAACGATACCTACGGACACGACATCGGGGATCGCGTTCTCATTTACATGACACAAATCGTCACAAAATCGCTTCGCAAAGCTGATTGTTTCGGACGATTTGGCGGAGAAGAATTTTTAGCTTTTTTGCCCCAAACCCTCGAAGATAGGGCTTTTCAGGTTGCCGAACGCATTCGCAATCGGATTGCTAAAGCCTCTCTAAAAGTAGAAGAAAAAATCGTGACAATTACTGTCAGCATTGGAATAGCAAGTTATTATCCCGACGATGACAGCCTCGATACAATCTTAAAACGTGCCGATCTTGCCCTTTATGAAGCTAAAGAAAGAGGACGCAATCAGACAATTGCTAACATTCCCGTCGAGCGATCGCAGCTTAATTTAAACGAACCCTTAAGAATTAAAGGTCGTTCTTCTTCCCTCCCCCAAAATCAGCAAAACAATAGTTAAGTACAATCGCTTATTGGCGTTGGTGAATGAGTAATGCTTTATAAAAAAGCAGGTACGGTTTTGAATCTTAAATAAAATAGTAGTAGACGGATAGAATACTTGAGCATAACTAAAGATTTAGAATAACAAAGAGTTTTACGATGTAGTCGAGCTAAATAGTGACGAAGACGAGTATTTTCTCCCTCAATTCTGGTCATATACGTTTTACTGACAAGGTGGTCTTCGCAATGA
>JAAUUT010000082.1 GCA_012031035.1 Candidatus Altimarinota bacterium
GGGGGAGAGGGGGAGTTTTTTGATAATCTTGTAGGATAAATACCCAAGTCGGAGATTGAACCGGATAGCGTTGCGTTAACTCATTAAAAGTAACGGGAGCGCTAGGTTCGTTGAATTCGCGTTGCAATTCCCAACCCCAACGATAGGGAACCTCAGCTAGCGCAATTAAATCGCCTAATTCCGTACCGTCGATCGCAATTTTAGCTTCAATCAAATAATCTGCAAATCTAACCTCTGTAATGCGGTTTCCCTGACGCTTTACTTCTAGAGGAACTTGTCCGCTAATCCAATGCAAATTAGGTAACTGCTTTACCCACTCAGCAAAAATTTCCGCACCGATGCGAGGATCGTAAGTAAACAAACTAACCCAACTGTTATCCAATCCTCCCGTTTGTTTGCGTTGCAACGCTTGTAGAAAAGATCCCCAAAGTCCCGTTTGCCAAGCAGCTAATTCATTCCCATCAGGCGCACATACGCCTGCTGCTGTTAGCATTCCTCCCAACCAGGAAAATTCGCTCACCAAGGTAGTTTTAACGCCGCGACGGGAAGCTTGTATGGCGGCGGAAGTTCCTCCGGTTCCTCCGCCTACAATCAGAACATCGGTTTTTAGGTTAGTAACCATTCGTCTTTTTTTCAACAGAATTTCGCATCATTGCGAGTGTAGCGATGTTTGACTCCTAAAGGAAAGTATTCTGGGTCGCCGAGGGCGGTTAGCGTTATCTGAGGCGATTGATATTCTAGCGGGACATAGTTGGCAAACTCGCTATTGAGACGTAACAATTGAGTATGAATCGAACACGCGATCGCGTGTTCGATTTGAGGACTCGCTATCACTCCCGATGCTAATTCTACGACGATAGATAAAAAACGATTGTTGCGATCGTCTTCTTTAACTTCCATCACAAATTTCCCCGTCACCCACTCTCTAATCTCAAGCTGTTCTAACCCCACCATCACATTTTCTGGGTAGATATTTGCCCCAAAGTAAGAGACAGTAAAGTGAGAGCGACCGAAGACATAAACAAAAGGTAAGGGGGAAATCCCTCGATTTTGAGAAGATTCTAGCGCTTTCAAGGGATCGAAACTTCGTTCCTTCAAAAACTGAAGCATCTCTTCATAAGAAATAATCCCCCCCGTATCCGATATGTGATAGCGCATTAAGGGGATGCCATTATCGCCAGAAAAAAGCAACGTCCCATCTTCTTGCGTTTCAAAAAAGCGAGAATTAGGATCGTACTGTACTAAGGTTGGCAAACGCGATTCGCCAAATAAATTACGGGCAATATCGGGATGATTTGCCAAAAAGCGACGAATACAAATACTTAAAGGCGTTTCGTTGCCTAAAACTCCAGCATCAGCCGTACCATAAAGAGAAGCCGAATCATAACAGAAATTCGACGAACCAACCCTTTCGCCTACTAAAGTTCGCCACTCCTCGCTAAAAACTTCCCCCGCAAATACCAACTTAATCGAATAACGCGACCATTCAATACCTTGACTTATCCCACTATCGATCGCGTCTTTGAGAAAAGGAGGATAACCTAATAATACAGTCTGCTCGAATAGGGTTGCTAATTCTTGGACGACTCGAAAAATTTCTGTTTTGTTATTACCAGGCGTAATTAACGTAATAGGATAGCCTTTCGCTGCCAAATGACGGCAGCAGCTAGTCGTGTACATTCCGCCTACCCAAGTTCCCAAAGGAAAACAGACAACCGCCAGCGTAGATTTAGTATTTGCTCCAAAATTGCAAAACACCTGTTCAAAGCGCGTTGCAATGGAAAACTCATCGCTAACAAAACGAGGCCAATAAGTCGGTTTTCCTGTCGAACCGGAGGAAACAGCTATAAAATCGCAAGTTTCTAGCTTTCCGTGACGGCATAAAGCCGCTAACGGGTAAGCTTGTAAATAATTACTTTTAGTCGTCAGTGGTAGGGATTGAAAATCGCTAAAAGTTTTAATTGTTTCTGGTTCGATTCCCTGTTTTTTAAGAAAGTCTTGATAAGCAGGTACAGTAGTTGCGATCGCGCGAAATAATTCTAGCGCAGTCGCTTGAGAATTGGTACTAGCGGCGCGTTGGAGTTGCGCGTCCAGTGGCGTATTAAGAAAGGTTTGTAAAGCAGCGATTAATCGCTGTTGCTGTGAATTCATTGTTATTTTTAACAATTCTTCAGTAGTTAAGCGTACTCCAAAAGTAGATATTTTTATTATTAGTCGTAAGTTGGGTTGAACGATAGTAAAACCCAACAAAGCTTATTAATGTTGGGTTGAGAGACGAAACCCAACATTAATATCTATTAAAATATTCCTAATGGTAACCGAACTATAATACGCCTTACGGCAACGCTCCTAGACCATGACCCATGGCGTGCGCTCTATCTCTAGAGAATTTATACTTTTTATATCAAGTCACGAAGAGATCTGGTTATGTCAAGAGTTGCATTAGTTACGGGAGGTGCTAGCGGAATAGGTCGCGCCTGTGCAAAAAAACTAGCCCAACAGGACGTAAAAGTAGCGATCGTAGACCGCGATCGCGATACAGGAAATACAATCGCCAAAGAGTTGAATGGTAGCTTTATCGATGCCGATTTAAGCAAGCGTGAAGATTGCCAAAAGGCAATCCAAGGCGCGATCGAGCAATATGGTCAACTAGATATTTTGATTAATAATGCGGGTTTCCAACACATAGAATCTATTGCCAATTTCCCAGAAGAGACTTGGGATACAATGATAGCCGTAATGCTGACGGCTCCTTTTTTACTGATTAAATATGCTTGGTCTTATCTGATTCAATCGGGATGCGGTCGCATTGTGAATATTGGCAGCGTCCACAGCTTAACAGCCAGTCCTTTTAAAATTGGTTACGTTACTGCCAAGCATGGTTTGGTAGGGTTGACAAAAGTTGTTGCCCTAGAAGGAGGCGAACATGGTCTAACTTGCAATACCCTCTGTCCTTCCTATGTGCGAACCCCTTTAATCGAGAAACAGATTGCCGATCAATCTCGCACTCGTGGCATTCCACCCGAAGAAGTCGAAGAAAAAATTTTGTTAGTAAAAACTGCCATGAAAAAACTTCTCGAACCTGAAGATGTGGCAAATTACGTGGCTTTTTTATGTTCTTCGGAAGCTTGGGCAATAACCGGATCGGTGCAGGCGATCGATATGGCTTGGACGGCGAATTAAAGCGATTTTTTTGGCTTCATTAGCAAGGCTGTAATAAAAGCTGCTGTCCCGCAAATCAAACCAAGAATAAGCCAAAAAACCAAATTCCGCCCTTTTTGCGCCGCTATAACCGCACCAATTCCACCTAACAAGCAATGAAGATTTAGTATTAAGTAAAGAGTAGGATCGATAGGTAAATCCGACATTGTTATTCTCTATTAATTCATGTCTGGTGTTTCTATTATCATCCCTACCTTAAACGAATCGACAACTTTAGGACGAACGCTACGCCATCTTAATTTACTCGCTCCTCCTGCTGACGAAATTCTTGTCGTTGATGGCGGCAGTCAAGACAACACTAGAGAAATTGCTCGCTCGGCAGGGGTTACAGTTATTATCTCAGAACAAACGGGGCGATCGCATCAAATGAATAAAGGTGCAGAAGTTGCCACGGGCGAGATTTTGTGTTTTCTTCATGCCGATACCTTAGTTCCCGACGACTTAGTAACGATTGTCGAGAAAACGCTAGCCGATCCTACCGTTGCCTGTGGTGGCTTTATCTCAATTATGGCAGGGGCAAATACGACTCGCTGGGGAATTAGTTTACACAATTATCTAAAAACTTACTACACTCCTTTACTGTTTCGCCCCCATCTTTTCGTCAAAGGATTGCGCATTTTATTTGGCGATCAAGTCATGTTTTGTCGTCGCAGCGATTTTTGGGATTGTGGCGGATTCGATCGCAATTTGCCAATTATGGAAGATGCCGATCTCTGTTTAAAGCTATTGCGGCGAGGCAAAATCCGTCTACTCAATCGCGTCGTGCAATGTTCGGATCGCCGCGTGGCTAAGTTAGGCGCACTCAAAGCTAATGCTATTTATTTTTACATCGGCTATTTATGGGGAATTGGCGTTTCTGCTACTTATCTTAAAAAGTTTTATGACGATATTCGATAAAATTGCCATAATTAATGCTGAATTTCATCGTTTATTGGGAATCAGCAATGATTACTGGCGTGCCAATCTTTACGATTCCTTCTTCAACAAGCTTTTTAAGAACTTGTTGCTGTACGTGAATACATCCACCCGAATTAGCTGCACCGATATCTGTTTTTTCGGTAGGCGTACCGTGAAGCGCGATCGAAAACCAGTAGGGAGTGTTTGCTCCACCTTGCCAAGAAGCATAACGCATTTTAGGGCCTGTTACGACCGAGTTTGTTGAGGCGGCATTAAGTCCAATATAAGCAATTCCATAACTTTTATCTGGCTTACCATTGCCATCAAAGTCAAGGGAATTCATATTTTGAAATAGTTCTTTGAGTCCTTGTGGCTGGGCAAATAATTCGCGAAATTCTGAATTAAGATAGCGATCGCGTAGTTTAGGACTCACTTGATTAAAACTTTCTTGTTGATAAAGAATCAAATCGACTACAAATTCACCAGTAGGAGTAACATAATCCATCATGTCTCGTTTGGATTTAAGTCCTCCGCGTCCTATACCAATGGGAACTTTGATTACTTCAGCACTATTAGCATCGATAATTTGCATTTGTTGGGTAGCGCGATCGATTTTAATCGTAAAAGATTTGTTTGTTTCGGGAAGAGATTTTGCAGGATTAGCAGTTTTCATCGCCGATGATCTATCTATTTGTCTATCCATCGAACTACTACATCCGCCTAATCCTGTTATTCCAATTGATGCGATCGCACAATACTACTAATTAATACCCTACCGTACATGCCACCCGTCTCCTCGTGTGATTTTTCCTGATGTCTCCAGGGTGCAAGCCTTGCGCCCCTACATCCACACTCCCTTGTCCTCCTTGTCCCCTTTGTCTTCCTTGTCTCTCTTATCTCCCCGATGCTAACTTATCCGCCCAACGGGTTGTTTCTGGCAAACGATATTTAGTTGTACAACGCAAGACGTAATCGATCGCAGTAGACAAACTAATCCGATGTCCGCTAGATATATAAAGAGGATTGACATTAGTACGCGAGCGCAAAACTGCCCCAATGACTTCGCCGCGATGTAATAGAGGTTGCCAACTTCCTTTTTCGGGGGATAAGTCTTCGTGTTTCCCGATTAATAAGGATTTTGCCGCGCCAATCGTCGGAACGTCAATCGATACTCCCAGATGACAAGCAATCCCAAAACGACGAGGATGGGCAATTCCTTGACCGTCGCATAAGATAAGATCGGGAATAATTGTGAGTTTTTCCAGCGCTTTTAAAATTGCCGGGATTTCTCGGAAAGAGAGAAAACCGGGGACGTAGGGAAGGTAGTAGGAAGCGTTGCGATCGCGCTTTCTACTAACTGCAAGTCGGGAAAACTCAACACAGCAACTGCGGCTTGAGTTATTGCATAGTTATCTTGAAACCCTACGTCTACTCCTGCAACATAACGAACTTCTCCCAACTTATCTTCTTGAATTACTAGATGTCGAAGTTCTTGTTGAACGGCTGTCGCTTCCTCAATCGTTTGCGCCCAGACAATACTATTAGGAATCTTCATTGCACCACGGCATAACGCACTAACTGACCTAATTTCTCCCTTAGATTTTCCAATCCGAAACGTTGCGTTGCAGAAATAAAAACCGCTAAGGGAAATTCTTCTTTGGCTTTCTCTAGGGTTTTGCCGCTAGCGCGATCGATTTTATTAAACGCAATGAGGATTGGGCCGGGCGTTATTGGCATTTCTTCGAGAATTGTCATCACCGATCGCAATTGAGTATGCCAAGCTGGATGGGATAAATCTACCACATGAAGCAAGGCATCGGCTTCGGTCACTTCTTCGAGAGTCGCCCTGAAAGCATCGACCAATGAAGGTGGCAGTTCTTGAATAAATCCAACCGTGTCAGTCAGTAGAATAGTTAAAGCTTCTGCGCGGTCGGGGTCGGGAACGAGTAGTTTTCGCGTCGTCGGGTCGAGAGTAGCAAAGAGTTGGTCTGCTGCATAAACCTCCGCATTTGTCAAGGCATTGACCAAAGTAGATTTACCCGCATTGGTATAGCCGACGATCGCGATGCTAGGAACCTCGTTCTTTTGGCGTTGTTTGCGCAAGCGGGAACGATGTGCTTGCAGTTGGTTGACTTCTTGTTGCAAGCGGGCGATGCGTTGTCCGATAGCGCGGCGTTCGGTTTCCAGTTTAGTTTCGCCAGGGCCTCTAGTTCCAATACCGCCTCCCAGACGGGACATCGCTTGTCCGCGCCCCGTCAAGCGAGGTCGCATATATTCTAGCTGCGCCAGTTCTACTTGTAGCTTACCCGCCCTCGATTGGGCGCGTTGGGCAAAGATATCTAAGATTACTTCAGTGCGATCGACCACGCGCACCCCTAATTGCGTTTCCAGGTTGCGAACTTGCGAGGGAGATAAATCGCGATCGAACGCTACCAAATTAGCCCCCAAGGTTTGGATTTTGAGGGCAATTTCTTGAACTTTACCCGTTCCAACGACCGTTTGTGAATCGGGACGAGAACGCTTTTGTCGAATTGTATCGAGGACTTCTCCGCCAGCCGTATCGACTAGCCGCCCTAGTTCTGACAAACCCGTCTCAGATTCCTCCTCACTCATATTATCCGTCCGTAGGCCTACGATAATAACGCGATCGCGATCGGCATCGACTTCTTGGGCGATGTATTCTCGTTGAAATTCTGCCTCTAATCCTTCCACCATATCCAGAAAATCCTGGTTGGCGAGAATGTCCAAAGATAGAGGAGAGGAAACCGTCCAATAGTAGCGGTTATCAGGATTGAGTTCCGATTGCGGAAGCAGATGAGCAATGTAAGCTTCTTTTACATAACCCGTTGCACCGCCGCCGCGCCGCTCAAATCCTTCTCCTGTCAGGGTTAACACGACTAACGCATCTAGCCGTTGTAAGACCATCGCCGTGAGACTTGCTTCTTTTGGCGGTTCGGCTTGAAGTTTGGTTGCAATACAGCGAATACCACAAAGTCGTTCTGCACCATAGCGAGGCAATTCGAGGGCGGGAATTTGGGTTTGGCGAGGGGTTCCGACCCCAACGCGAATTACTTGTCCTCGACGATTGATGTATGCGCAGATTGGTTGGTCAATTTCTGTGCTAATCGCCGCCAGTCGCTGGGCGAATTCTGGCGTAACAAATAAATCGCCTGGAACTTTTTGGTGGTAAAGCCGTTGTAGCTGTTTGATTTGGTTTGGTTTTAGCCCTTGCAGGCTTCCATAGATAGTATCGATAGGCACTCCTTGGCTAATATTGTAATTTCTATTCTAAGACTTGTAGTATATTGTAGTGTGCCTTACTTAATGTTGGTTAAAATTTGTTGGCGATCGCATCAAATAGAGAACGGCATTAATACTTCAATCGCTACTCTATGTCTTTATTAGAGGCGAGCAAACTTGAAAATAAAGATTGATAACAGCAAGCAGTAATGTAGAGCGATGTAAACTACCCACCACCAAGCTGAGTACAGCTAGGGTGGGAGCTTTGAGAAGCCCTGAGCGGATCCCACAGACTTAGCTGCACGTAGCCACGCACAACAAGTTCACAAGATAAACCCGAACCACGAGGCACGTTTACGAGTGCCCCAATAACAGAAATGTTTTTAGCACCATTCAAATCAGCATCACCAGACCAACTACAATGACCACAACGAAACGACTTACCACTACGATAAGACTGCCCTCGCACCGGATGGATATGCAGGCAGTTATGGCACGTCTGGGAAGTATATCGTGGGTCAACCAATACCAGCTTTACGCCAAACTTAATTGCTTTGTAGGTCAAGAATTGCCGCAACTGGAAAAATGCCCAGCTATTGCTGCGTCTGCGTTCTGTTTTGCTACGCGGCAATTCGTTAGTGCGTTCGCGAATGCCCGTCAAATCTTCCAAAGCAATTACCTGCTTGGTTGTAAGAGCTTGTTGGACAAGTCGATGGCTGATGACGTGGTTATGATGCGTCTGAAAACGTCGCTCATGCCCCGACAACCGTTTCAGCAACTCTCGACATCTGCGTCGAGTGCTGCGTGTGCCCTTCGCGGCTTTTTGCTGAAGTTTCGCTCTCAAAGAAGCATATTTATCTCGAAGTTTACTTATTTGTTTACCGCTAAATTTTTCTCCCTCAGAGGTAACAACAATGTCTGTTCTGCCCAAGTCGCAACCCAAAACTTTATCGAGGCGGGCTTTCGGGAGGTTGCCTCCCGAAATGTTTTGCCCGCCGTCTGTTTCTTCTGGGTTTGGTGGGAGCGACTCAAGTTGAATGTTCAAATAATAAGTATTGTCTTTGCGCTTGCACAGCGTAGCGGTTTTCGGGGTTTGCCTTTTCAACAACCCACGCTGATAATTGCCGATTGCCAAGGGAAACCGCTCTCTACCGCCCAACATGGTCAAGCTAACCGTCCAGTCTTTTTCTCTAAAGCTGAAGGTTCTGACATCGTAAGTGGCAGATGTGGGCGCAAATCCTTTAACTGGTCGGTTCTTCTGTTTGGCAGTTTTGCGGTTTCCAGATACTCTTCTGACCGCATGAATAGCCAACTGCGAAGACAATCCAAACTTGGCTCTAACGTCCTGATAAACCAAGGACTGCATCGCCAACTCGTTCATCAAGTTTGGCGGTACAACCTCATTCACGTATTTGCAAGCATCAGCAAACGCCTTCAAGGTTACTTCTATTTTGGCAACTTGTTCGGGTTTTGCTTGGAGCTTGCAAGATACGGTCAGGACTTGTTTCATGTCCTAATTATATCTCAATACATGAGGTTTCGCTACCGCTCAGTTGATTTATTGGTAGCGTCTCCTCCCGCCGCTAACCTACGGTATAGCGGGGGACTCCGACACTACATTTTATGTTGAAAAGACTTGTAAATCAGTAAATTAAATTCGATCTGCGATCGCAAAACTCTTAACCTTTAATATAGCCAGCATAAAAAGGGAGAGCTATTTTAGATACTCTCCCTATATATCAGGGTGCATCTACTGAGTCCAGTCTACCACTTCGAGAGTTTAAGAAAGAAAAACAGTAAAATTGTTTCACAATTTAATATTTATGCCTGAAATTTCCGATCTATCAACTGATTCGTCAGCTTTGGATCGGCACGTCCGCTAGTTTTCTTCATTACTTGTCCGACAAAGAAACCTTTCATATTTCCCTTCCCGCTACGAAACTTTTCGGCTTCTTTGGGATTAGCTGCAATAATTTCATCAACAATTTTTTCGAGTTCGGTAGCATCAGAAATTTGAATCAATCCTTTTTTTTCTACTAATTCTTTAGCAGAACCGCCTTGGGTTAAAAGATCGGGAAGAATATCTTTAGCAATTTTTCCACTAATTGTTCCCTTTTCAATCAGATCGACTAATTCTGCCAAAATTTCTGGTTTGAGAGCAATTTCGCCGATGCTTAACTTATTATTATTTAAATAAGCTGCTAGGTCTTGCGTGACCCAGTTAGCGACTAATTTGGCATTTACTCCTTGTGCGACGGCGGTCTCAAAATATTGAGCCACATCGCGATCGTCGGTTAATACGCGCGCATCATAAGCCGATAGCCCTAATAAAGATTTGTAGCGATCGCGCTTTTGTGCGGGAAGTTCTGGGATTTGTGCTTTCCACTTTTCTAATTGTTCTGTGGAAACTTCAATCGGGGGTAGATCCGGTTCTGGGAAGTAGCGATAATCGCTAGATCCTTCTTTCGATCGCATACTAACGGTACGTTGACCGTTTTCTTCCCAAAGGCGAGTTTCTTGAGAGATTTTTTCGCCATTTTCAAGTGCCTCGATTTGTCGTTCGATTTCGTAATCGATCGCTTTTTGAATGGCGCTGAAGGAGTTCATATTCTTAATTTCCACCTTCGTACCAAACTTTTCTTGTCCCACGGGACGGATAGAAACGTTAACATCGCAACGAAGAGAACCTTCTTGCATATTGCCATCGCTAATACCGAGGTAGCGAACGAGACGGCGTAACTCTTGTGCGTATTCTGCTGCTTCTTGACCCGATCGCAAATCGGGTTCGGAGACAATTTCGAGTAAGGGAACGCCAGTACGATTGAAGTCTACCAAAGAATGAGTAGAACCGGAAAGGCGATCGCTTCCTGCATGAACCAGTTTTCCTGCATCCTCTTCCATATGCAGGCGAGTAATGCCAATGGTTTTGCGCGTCGATTCTCCCGTTTTCTTTTCAATTAACTCTATTTCTAAAAAACCGTGTTCGACGATCGGCAAATCAAACTGAGAAATTTGGTAATTTTTAGGTAAATCGGGATAAAAATATTGTTTTCTATCAAATTTACTATTTTGCGCTATCTTCCCGTTAATAGCTAATCCTAATTTGACCGCAGAGGCGAGAACTTCTTCATTGAGAACGGGTAAAACGCCAGGATACCCCATGCAGACAGGACAGATATTAGTGTTGGGGGGACTGTCAAAGTTAGTCGAACAAGCACAGAAGATTTTACTTTTTGTGTTGAGTTGACAGTGAATCTCTAAACCGATGATAGCTTCATAGTCGGTTTTAGCAGGCGTTGCAGTAACCATGTGCAATTAACTAATAAAACATACCTTAGACGGCTCTATTGTAGCTCGTGTGGAGAGACAGAGAATGTGGGGAGCTTCTTTAGCAATTGTCAGTGACCAGTTTATAAAAGTCGCGTCTTGACTGAACGCCTGAACTTCTAATAAAAGTCTTCTGACATTTTTTTATCGAAATGTAAAATAAGATACAGAATTATTTGATGTTTTTCATACGAACTGTTAGTTTAGCAATAGGTAAGGGAATAATAATGCTAGAGGTGCTTAAAGCAGTTATCAGTTAGCGAGTCTAGTAACTGTTAGCGCCAACCCTACAGTTAATCGGAGGTTCAGTTCGAGATGAAACTTATTTTCGCGGGGCTCAATACGAATATCAACCCATCGCACCAGAAGGTGTTGAAGATAGCGTTAATGGAACTTATCGAGGAGCTTCCTCGACAATTCATCACTATCTACAACTATCGCGCCGTCGAAAATCTTCCCAAGAAATGATTTATCGTGGCATTCATTACCGTAACGTTGAGAAATAGAGCGTCAAAAATTTTTTATCGCGAGATGAGATCGCGCCAGGACGCAGCGACAAAGCCTACGCGATCGCAAGTAATTATAATCACAGACAAATGATATGAGACTATCTTACAGAGGCATCAATTACGAAAAAGAGCTACCAACCCTTGAAGTGAATGAAGGAGAGATTGGTGGCAAATATCGCTCGCAAAACTGGACTTATCGATATCCTAAGCATATTCCCCAAACAAAGCCTCAATTGTATCGACAGTATCGAGGCGTTGCTTACAGCACTAGACCAATCCCCAAAGAAGGAGAAGTCTTCGTTCCTCAATGGGGTTCGACAGATGTATATTGTCCAGTTCCCACACAACCGCAGACAGTTGTTGTTAATGAACTCTCTAAAACTCATCTCGACAACCTGCGTCGTAATCTCGAACGTCGCTTACAAATCGCGCAAGAAAATGGCGATGAAAACTTAGTCGATCTTTTGAGAAGAGAGTCTCAGCAACTGGCGCTAGATAAATAACTGACTGCGCGGTACACATCTTAGTAACCGCGCAGCCACTGGCATGATAACTCAAAAATATTTAGTTAGTTTTATTGGTTGGTTTAAAGGGTGCAACAACTTGTTGTACTTGTGCAGTCGTGCTTGTAACTCGTGCGATCGCGCCTGTAATTTGTTTTGGAGTATTTGCATTGATAGTTATGGAAGGTGTAACCTTTTGAGTTACCCGCGAGACGGGACGTACTGGCGTTTTTGCTTTTGTTGGTGTAGGTGCAGATTTAGCACGTACAACTTTTTGAGCGGTAACTTGCTGAGAAACCTTTGCTAGGGGTTGAGCCTTCGCAGGCGTAGAAATAGGGTTACGATTAACTATCGTTCGATTAGCTGCTGACTGGACACGAACTGGAGTGACAGTTTTTTCGCTGTAGGTGCGGGTTTGGTAGGAAGGATTTTCCCAGAAGCAACTTGCTGGGGAACGTTAGCTAAAGGTTGAACCTTGACGGGTGCAGAAGCAGATTGAGTGGGAACTTGTACGTAAATAATTGATGGCGATCGCTCTACAGATGTAGTCTGTTGAGAGGAAGGAAGTTGCTGACCTCCTCCAAACGAAGCCCCAGCAAGAATGCTTCCCAACCCAAATAGCGTCAATCCACGCTTGATGTAAGTTTCGCTGGAATTGTAGATTTTAACACAATGGTCTAAAACGCTAAAACCAGCTTTGACACGTTCTTTTTTTTGACTCTCTTCAAGCACTTGTGTGTCTTGAGAATTAGTTTGGTTAGTGTTGGTGTTGGTTAACATCTTGCTAAATCTCCTATGCAATCGCGCTTTGTTATAGATGCAACTTTTTATTGAACTCTGTATCAATATCATTAGAGTATTAGCTAGCAATCTGTGATGTCAGTCCCAACATTATTGGAATTTTAGTCCTTTAAAGTTTTATTAAATTCCCTAAAAGTAGAAAAAAGTAGAAAATTAGATTAATCAATTGACTTAAGTTGTTAATTAAAATCTTCATTTTCTAAATACTGGCTGCCAAATCTGAACTGACTCTCCAATCTTTAATCCCTAATTCAAAATTTTCTTAACAAGAATTTTGCTTATCTTATCCAAACTATGTATATTAAAGCCACAAATAAGCATGTGGAAAAATGATAAATCTAACAGGCTTCATAATGCCCAAACTAATGCCAATCGTGTTGGCACAAATAGATAGTCAGAACGTACAAGCGTTGCCAGCAGAACTTCCCCAAGTTCTAGGGCAAGATGTTCTCACGCTTGTGAAAGCGATTTTAATCCTGATCGTTGGTTGGATTGTTGCCATAATTGCTAGGGGAATAATCCGCAAACTCCTCAGTCGAACTCAGGTAGATAACCAAATTGCCGGTTGGATTGGCGGGCGACGAGAAGGCGAATCTCTACCCATCGAAAAATGGGCTGGCGATCTAGCTTACTGGCTCATTTTTCTGTTTGTTATCGTCGCTTTTTTAAATACCCTGCAACTTCAAGCAGTTTCCGAACCGCTTAACGCCCTGCTTGCAAGGGTTACTAGCTTTCTGCCGCAAATATTGGGAGCGGCAATTTTATTAGGAATTGCCTGGGTGCTAGCGACAATAACCAAATTGGTAGTATCGAGAGTCCTGCGAGAATTGCGTATCGACGAGCGATTGAACCAACAAGTTAACGATGGAGCGCCAGAAAACCAAATCGTCTTTAGCGAAACGATCGCTAATACGCTGTATTGGTTTATTTTTCTGCTCTTTTTACCATCGATACTCAGCATTCTTCAGCTAGAAGGAACACTGCTTCCCTTACAATCGCTGCTCAATGAAATTCTTGCTATACTTCCCAATATTTTGGCAGCGATCCTGATTGGGGCTGTCGGTTGGCTAGTTGCTCAGATAGTGCGTCGGGTAGTGACGAATCTTTTAGCTGCGACTGGCGTAGATAGAGTAGGGGCGAGATTTGGTCTGACTGCAACAGCGGGTCGCCAACCTTTATCTCAAATTCTCGGTACGATTGTCTATGTTTTAGTCTTGATTCCGATCGCGATAACCGCTTTGGATGCCTTACAAATCCAGGCTATTTCTGCTCCCGCGATCGCAATGCTCAACCAAATTTTGAGCATCCTACCCAAGCTATTTGCTGCTGCGGTCGTGCTAGCACTCGCTTACGTAGGAGGACAGTATGTCTCGGATATTGTAACCAACATCCTCACCAGTATTGGCTTCAATAACGTTTTTGAATGGCTGGGTCTTACTTCGCTTTCTCGTCCTTCCAGCGAACCTACGATAGATGAAGTTATCGAAGTTGGCCCGTCGGAGTCAGCACAGCCTCGTACCCTCCTACAACGCACTCGTACTCCGTCAGAGTTAGCCGGAATTGTTGTTTTAGTAGCCATCATGTTAATTGCTACTTTGACAGCCGTCGATATTCTTCAAATACAAGCCTTGAGAGCATTAGTAGGCGGTTTGCTAGTTATTGCGGGTCAAGTTCTGGTTGGGTTGCTTATCTTTGCTGTCGGGCTATACTTAGCTAATTTTGCATTTAATTTGATTTCCAGTGCTGGCACTCGTCAGTCTAGGTATTTGGCACATACCGCACGCATCAGCATTATTGTCCTCGTATCGGCAATGGCGCTACAACAAATGGGAATTGCCCCGAATATCGTCAATTTAGCCTTTGGTCTATTAGCTGGTGGGATTGCTGCTGCGATCGCGCTAGCTTTTGGTCTAGGTGGCAAGGATGTTGCCGCCGAACAACTGCGCGAATGGTTGGATACGTTCAAACAAAATTAACCTTCAACAATTCGGAATCTAGTAGTGAAATCGTCGTTCTGTAACAGTTATTTTGGGAAGAACGGCGATTTTTAGCTTTTCAACCTTAATCTAAGATCGATTAGACGTATTTAGCCAATGACTGTAGATGTTGTGGCTTCTTTAAGCGGATGGCAATTTATGCTTGATGCGCTATTTTAAAGCCAATTTCCAACTAATATAAATGGTGCCCAATAAAAAGGATCGGGTTGTTCTTTTAAAAGAGACATTTGAGCATTTTGGAGAGCTTTCGCTTTACTTAATTGCGGATTGTTTTCTAGCTCTTGATAAAAGCGAACCATTAATTGGGACGTAGATTTATCGTCAACCGACCATAACGTTGCTAAAGTGCTACTCGCTCCCGAACTAACTGCAATACCAGCCAGTCCTAAAATCGCTCTACGATCGCCCTGTGCGGTGTCACAAGCACTGAGAACTAATAAATCGGGGTTTGCCTGTCTTTCGCGAGTGCTAGCCAGTAAATCCCTTAATTCTTGTCCTCTGAGAAGTTGGTCGTAAGTTAGAATAAATGTCTCGTCGGGAGCGGAGCTAAACTGACCGTGAGTAGCAAGGTGAACGATAGAAAATGTATCGGTTTCTATTTCTTGCTTGAGATTATTTTCGGTGAAAGTGTTGTTGAGCAATACTTGAGACGGTAAATTCTGGCTAATTGAAGTTAATTCTTGCTCGACAAACGGAATAGGTGCAAATGTTTTCTCCTCAACTGTAACCGAATTGCTCACGCCAGCAGCTAACAAGCTCAATCGACCCCTTTGCAGAGGTTGGGGACTTAGTAATTGTAAGCCAGGATTAACAGCGATCGCGTATTTTTCCACGAGATATTTCTGGGTTTTCTCGTCATAGAGAGAAGTCATGGGAATATTGCGCAAAGAACCATCTAACACAAAAACGAGTGTATTGATGGGTTTAGAGCGATTTTGCGTTATATCTGCTTCTATAGGCGAAATTAGCCAGTTATAAACTTGAGCGGATAATTTAGGAATTTCGCCGCGTTCTCCCGGTACGATCAATTCTTGTCGTAGCTTGTTGACAATCGTATCTACCTGTTCTTCGGAACTATTGGGGGCAGTATAACGGCGTAAGGGTTCGTTAGGTAATGCTATAATGATTTCTATACGGTCTTTTAACACAATAGGGTGAATTACCGCCGCATCGGTATCGACAACATCAACAGCTTGAGGTTCTGCTAGCTGACATTGTAAATAGTTTTCAAGTTCGGCGAGTTGCAACGATTCGATGTAATTAAGAGATTTTCTCAGGGTTGGTTGTTCGAGTTGTTGTTCTCCTGAAGATAGAAGCAACGCAACTAATTCTCGATAAAGCGGTTCGACATTATCTCGAAAAGAAAATTGCACGTCAGAGTTAACGATGAGTAAATCTTCTCGTACTAAGGCTAGGGTGTTAGCCGCTTGTTCGTAAAACGCGATCGCATTTTCTCGATTTCCTACTAAGTCGAAAAGCCGTCCTAGCTGCCACTGCCATTGATAAGCTATATAAGGAGCTTCGCTAGGTTGAGCTAAGTATAAGGCTTCTTCGGTAACTTGTTTGGCTTGTTGGCTGTACGTTTGTCCTTCAGAGGTGTTTCTTGAGAGCCAAGCTTGATATTCGTACACGCCGCCGAGATTGCCAAGTGCATAGGATTTCGCAAAGCGATCGCCTATTTTATCGGCATCTTGTGAAGCAATTTGTAATTCTTTAACGGTTTGTTGCCAGCTTGGGGCATTTCCCGTTAATTGTCTCAAACAAGCTTTGCTTTTAGCGACTTTAATTTCGGCATAAACTTTGCTGCGACTCGGAGGTAATTGCGTTAGATCGATATCTTGGGAAGATGCAATTGTCGTTCCTAATTTATCTCCCACTTCACTCAGCAAACTGAGACGATTGATTTGTGCTGTCGTTCGCGTTGCTGATGGAGGAAATTTATTAATAATCTGTTCGTAAGCGCTGTTAGCGCTTTGATAAGCTTTTATGGCTGTATCGGGAAAAGATAGATTTGCATTATCTTCGCACCGCCAAGGCATATAATCGTATTTTGGCGGAGATTGGCGATCGCGGATTTGATTGCCTAATGCGCGATAAGTATTGCCCAAACTCAACACAGTAATAGCTTTAGCTTCAGAAGTCGGCAATTGTTCGGTCATGCTTTCTAGAAGAATGCGCGATGCTTCTACTTGACCGATAGTTCGCAAAACGTCCCCCAGAGTACGCCATCCTTCTAAGTTTACCGAGTCAAGCTCGGCAAAAGCAACCTGACTTTTGTCTCTCAAATCCCTTTGCGTTAGCGTCGCGCAAGTCGGTCGAGCAAATTTCAATGCTTGGACGAGCGTATCGCAAGCGCGAGGATACAATCCTAACTCTTGTAATGCCTGTGCTTGATAAATCTGAGAGCGAGTTACTCCTTGAGGATCGGATAGTTGCTCGTAAATACTACTCGCTTGCTGCCAATTTTTGAGCGCTTCTTCTGGTTTTCCGGTTGTAAACTGCAACCGTCCTAAATTTATTCTTGTAATCGCTACATTGCGACTATTTTCTTGTCCTTGCTCCTCAAAAATTTTAATCGCTTGTTCGAGAGATGCTTGCGCTTCTGACAAGCGTCCCGTTTCATAGTCTGATTGCGCCTTTTGAACTAGCTGTTCGGCATTTTGCGCGACGGGAATTTGCGATAGAACCGGCGAAATTCCAAGATTTAGGAAAAAACCAAGCAAAAGCAGGCTCAGGAACTTGGCAAGTTTGCGGTACATATTTATATGAAGTTTGTTATGTTAAAGGCGCGAGATGCAATAAAAATCACTTTATTATCTTTTTTAGTCCCTGTCGAAAGACTTATGCAGAGGTTCATTATTGCCTCGATCTACGCTTAATTTGTAACCTACTAATATGATGCACCAATCTAGAAACAGATGAATGGTATCGCGATCGCAGTCAGTCGCAGCAAAGAACACGCATTCTCTAAATCCAATCAAAAAAGTATCCGGCTTCTGGTTGGACTTGGCGTTGAGGAAGATGCACATATGGGTGCTAAAGTCAAGCATCGATCCCGCGTGGCAGCCGATCCAACTCAGCCTAATCTGCGCCAAGTACATCTAATTCAAACAGAACTACATGATGAGTTGCAAGCTGCTGGCTTCAGCATATCAGCCGGACAAATGGGTGAGAATATTACGACGCGCGGTATCGATTTACTCGGTTTACCCACTGGTACGCGACTACATATAGGAAATACGGCAGTTATTGAATTGACGGGTTTGCGAAATCCTTGCGCTCAATTGGATCGATTCCAGCCAGGACTGATGGCGGCAGTATTGGGACGCGACGAGCAAGGCAAACTCATCCGCAAAGCTGGCGTTATGGGGATTGTCGCAGTCGGCGGCGAGGTACGACCTGGCGACCCAATTCAAATCGAATTGCCACCAGAACCCCATCAACCGCTCGATCGCGTTTAATATGAATTTATGCAACAACAAAGTTAAAAGTTGCCTTTTTTGTGTGTATGCGATCGCGAACTGTCATTAACAACTCTGGCATAAAAAATCTGTCTCCACGATTGCGCCGTTCTCCAGGAAAGTATAGTTGCGTCGTCAAAATTGGTCGATTGGGTACTTTGACTTTGACGTGAAAATGGCGAGTTCGTCCGGGATAAATTCCAGGAACAATCGTTTCTAAAAAGTAACACCCCTTGCTGTCGGTAAATTGATGTCCGCGCAATCTATAGCCAACTGTATCGTACTCTCCAGCATCGTCAGCGTGCCAAAAATCGAGCAAGGTGCGAGTAATGGGCTGACAATTACTATACAATACTTGCCCGCTCAGAATAATTCTCGTGCCTACAATAGCGGGTTCTATTGACACTCCCGCCGCCAAGCTTACGCTGTGGCGGGGGATTCTTGGTTCGCCGAGGAAACTTGCTCATGCCTGGATTGCTCCAGCCAAAGTAGAGGTTTCCTCTCCCCAAGCGTTGCGGATATCGAGTATCCAAGTTCCCGTATGCCCTGCGGTACTTAATCCTTTCTTGAGTATGTTAATTGCCGCATTTTTGTCACGACAATCTATGTATCCACAGTGCGGACAATTATGCGTTCTAGTTGATAGAGTTTTGGCTACTTTTTTCCCACAATTAGAGCAATTAATACTCGTATATTGTGGAGGAACAGCAATAGTTATCTTGCCAAACTTAACGCCAAAATACTCTATCCATTTTCTAAACTGATACCAACCACTATCATTAATCGACTTAGCCAGTTTGTGATTTTTAACCATGTTCCTCACTTGTAAGTCTTCGTAGGCGACTACATCGTTAGATGTGCATACGCAACGCGCAAGTCTCTTTGCGTGTTCAACACGTTGCCTACTTATCTTTAAGTGATATTTGGCACACCTCGCTTTGGCTTTTAAGTAGTTGTTAGTAGCAGGTTTACATGACTCGAACTTATCTGAAACTCGACGCTGAAGTTTAGATAGACGTTGCTCTCCCTTACGGTAGAACTTAGGATTCTCTTCTACATGACCGAGTGAGTCTACATAGAAATACTTTAATCCTACGTCTAAACCAATGGCTTTGCCTGTTGGCTCTAAATCCTTTCTAACATCAATAGAAATACAAAACTGACAGTAGTAACCATCGGCTCGACGAACTATTCTAACTCGTTTAATATCCTCCTGATTGTAGAAATAGATATCACGAGAACCAACTAACTTCACTCTACCAATTCCATTTTTATCGGTAAAAGTAATGTGCTTTTTAGTTTGATTGTCGAGTTGCCAGCCACTACGCTTGTATTCTACTGAACGATTGTTTTTCTGAAAGCGTGGATAACCCTTCTTGCCAGGAAATTTTTTCTTACAATTGTCAAAGAATCTAGCAATAGCGCTCCAAGCTCGTTCGGCAGATGACTGTCTTGCTGTTGAATTAAGCTTGTCAACAAACTTAAATTCTTTGGCTAGAACTGCACTATATTTATTCAGGTCATATTTATTTTGTTTGGGAGTATCCATCCAATACCTAAGTGCTTTGTTGCGAACAAATTGAGCCGTTTTAATGGCTGAGTCTATTGCTCGTAGTTGTGCTGTTTTGGCTCGAATTTTATACTCTAAAACAAACATTTATATCGACCTATTGCATGATTTTTAGTCTAGCGACTTTAGCACAAATTGTCAATTGTTGAAGAGTTGTTGGTCGGCATTCATGAGGCGCGGATGACGAGGTTTCCTCGTCATATAAAGCGCCGTCCTCGTCGGCACAGCGCTAGCTTGCCGATGAGATGAATGCCGACATTAAGATAAAGAATTTCGTGATGGAGAATTCGGGGTGTAAAATGGGCCTTCTATTTGGGGCGGCGTAGCTGTAGTATCATCATCGCAGGCAGGGGTTGGGGTTAACTCGCTAGCTAGGGCGTGCTTAGGCAAGGATGAAAGCGCCCATGAGGTTAGCGTCATAAAACTTATTTTCATAAATGAGCGACGCGCTTTTTCCTTCATAAAAGTTCAAAATATCGTTTAAAAGAGTATTATCTAACCAAAAGAAGTCGATCTAATTTCGCGATCGCTGCTAAATTTAATTTAAATCATTATCAACAAAAAAACTTTTTTATGAACAATAAGCAGTTTTTTCAAAAAAATTGGCTGAATTTGCTAGTTTCTACCAGTCTGTTGCTGGGTACTGGAATGATATCTGAGACAGCTTTAGCACAGCGCGTCGTCGATATCAACCCAGGGTTAGATAGCCAAAATGTCCCTCCAGATACTTCCATTTCTGGAGTGTTTGATGCCAGTAACGGAACGGCGGTCGATGTCAACTCTGTTAAAATTTTTGTTAATAACGCAGAGGTTACAAAAAACAGCACGATTACCAAAAGCTTTTTTAGCTATCGTCCGACTCAGCCGCTTAAACCTGGAGCCAATACCGTTAGAGTAGAATACAGTAATGCGAGCGGTCAAGCTCAAAGTGTGACTTGGGATTTTGCCGTACAGCAACCTCAAGCTGCAATCAAAATTTCCTCAGTTACTCACAATGCTGCTAGCGAGTCTCTCGGCCCTGGTTCTACTTTTTTGGCTACTATCAACGGAACCCCTAACGCTAAGGCTTCCGTACTCACAATCTCGGATGGGAAAGTTGTCCAAACCCTACCCGCGCAGGAAGTTTCTCCAGGGGTTTATGTAGCAACCCTCAACATCAGTAAAAACAATCTCGTTAATGAAGGGATTGTGGTCGGTCGCTTGCAAAGTCAAAATCAAACCCTTTATAGCGCAGCTTCTCAAGGCTTTACTTTTAGCGCCAGCGCTACTACTACCCAAGCACCCTCGACGACTCAAACGCCAGCGACTAAACCAAATCAAACGGCTACTGCTAGTAGACCTCTTCTACCCATTTTTACCAGCCATAAAAACGGCGATAAAATTGCCAGTCGTGGGTTTACTTTAGCAGGACAAACGCAACCTGGTGCTGACGTACAAGTAACTGTTACTTACAAACTCCCCGTAGTTGGAGGATTTATTAACATCAATGTTGGCGGCGGAACTTTGGTAGAAAAGACTGTGACATCTAATAATCAAGGCATTTTTCAGGTTGAAGTTCCATCCCCATCGGCTGCTGTTTCTGGAATACAATATACCGTCCAAGCCGTAGCTAAGAATAAGCAACAAACTAGTCAACCCGTTCAACTAACACTAACTCAGAAGTAAAAAGCAAGCTTTTCTCAATTAACAACGCTTGCTGATGTTGGATTGAGGAACGAAATTCAACCGACTCAAATTGGGTTCGATCGTACAATATTTAAAAGTCAGAATGGATAATTCATTCTGACTTTTTTTATAAAATTATTATTTATAGTCTTTTTTTAAAAGAGAAAATATTCTCAAATCGTGAAACTTACCTTTCCAAAATCCATATTCTTTAAGAATGCCTTCTTCGGAAAAACCTAATTTATTTAATAGCTTCATCGAGGCTAGATTTTCTAACATAACCATAGTCATTCAGTTCGGTTGAGTCAAATAAAATTCCAAATCCCCACGCGATCGCGGCTTTTAAGGCTTCTGACATGATGCCTTTTTGCCAGTGTGCTTTAGCAAGATCGTAGCCAATTTCTGCTCGAAATCTATTTCTAATGCTATAACCGCAGGAACCGATAATAACATCGTTTTCTTTCTTAGCAATTCCCCAGCGAATTCCTTGTTGATTTTTAAAACAATCTGCTCGACTTTTAATTAAAAAACTCAATTTGCTTTATATTAGTCGCAATTTCTACATTATGATATTTCAACACGTCTTCATCTGTTAAAATCTCAAGAATTGCTGATATATCAGATGTTTGTGTTTCTCTCAAAATTAAGTTTTCTGTTTCCAGTTGAGGAAATTTATTAAACGCACTGCTTCTATTCATCGCAGTTTTTTACTTCCAATTTAACTAAAATTAAGTTTCTTCTTGTTGTAATTTTTGACCTATTTTAGGTTCGGTTCCTGCCAGTATTCGACTAATATTACTGCGGTGACGAACGATTACATAGATTCCTGCTAAAGCAGCAAACAATATATAAGGAACGGGTTGCTTGAGGAAAATCATTAAAAGATTAACCGCGATCGCGCCACTAATCGAACTCAAAGAAACAATTCGCGATAAGGCTAAAACGATTAAAAAACTTCCTAACGTTCCCAAAGCAACCAGAGGATTCATTACTAATAAAACGCCTAAACTAGTGGCAACAGATTTTCCCCCGGTAAAGTTGAGAAAAATCGATTTACTGTGTCCCAATAGCGCTGCTAAACCTGCTGCAATGATTAACCAAGGTTGCCAAGAAATGGAAACGATTTCTGTGGAAGAAACGGTATAAATTAAATTCACTAAAGCTACTGCGATCGCGCCTTTGAGTAAATCGATTAATAAGACCGCGATCGCAATTCCTTTTCCTAACGTTCTCAAAACATTCGTCGCACCCGTCGATCCAGAACCATATTCTCTAATATCGATTCCTTTGAAGTATTTACCAGCTAAATATCCAGTCGGAATCGAACCCAACAGATAAGCAGCAATTACGATTATTCCGCTAACAATTATTTTAGTCATTAAAAGAATTATGAATTATGAATGATGAATTCTGAAAATTAGGAGAAAAATAGTTCAAAGTTCAAAAATTTAAAAGTTTAGTAGTCAATTTACTTTTGACTTACGTCTTCATGACGGGCTATGCCTTCGGCAGGCTACGCCAACGCCAACGCCAACGAATGAGCGACTTTCGACTTCCCCAATGCCATTCCCCAATTAATACATATAACTTGACATCTGCTGGGGATCGCTAGCAAAAGCAAGCCATAAAGGAAATTGTAGAAGAGAAAGGTTCACGTCATTTTCAGTTTCATCAATAATAACGAGAGGCATTTGCTTATTTTCTACCAAGCGATCTGCTTTTTGAATTAACGCCTCTGGGGACTCAAATAAGGTTACGCCGCGTTCTGGCCCAAAATCGCTGCGAGAGATACCCAAACAGTCTTGCAGTCCTCTGCGCCATTCTCCGAGGCGTTCGGGAGTATTTGCGAGTACGAGAGTGCGACTGCGATCGCCATAGACTTTATGTAATACTGACATGACTGCTGAGGCAATTAAAATATTTTGCAAGCGACTTCCCATAGTCCGAATAGTGCCTCGTCCGCCTTGGGAGAAAAACCAATTTTGTACTCGTTCGGCGTGGATTGGTTCAAAAGTACGGCGCAGTTGCCAGGGAGGGCCGTAATAGTCGGGTTGAGTTCGATATTGGTCGAGAATCTTTTGAATTTCTTTAGCTTGGTCTTGATATCTTTGCTGGATAAATTGCGCTTTGGGTGCTTCGTTGGATGGTTCGGGCCTGCTTTTTTCTCTAATTGGTTCTCTATTCGATTCTTTGGGTTTTTCCCATTTTTCAAATGCGGGTAATTCTAACTGTTCTGCTGTTGCAGCTAAATCTTGCAAGCTACCGACTAAATAATCCTTAAATCCTTGTACCCGAATCGCTAATTCCTGCGACACGCCAGCAAAACTGGTACGCATTTCTTCGCGAATTCGATCTCTTCGGCGTTCGAGTTGTTCGATAGAAACTTCTAGCGCTTGTTTGCGACTTTCTAATTCTTTGATGCCTTCTTGTACCATCCGTCCTAATGTTTCTTGGACTTCCACAAGTTGTTCGGAAAGCATCCGTTCTTTTTTTGCTTGTAATTCTTTAATTTCTGCTTCTAGGGTTCGTTTTTGTTGCTCTAATTGAGATACTTGTTGAGTTAATTCTTCTGCTTTTGGTTGCGTAGGGTTGATAGAAGCTGGCGCAACTGATTCTTGTTCTATTTCTTCTATAAGTTGCTCTACCAGTGCTACTTCAGAAGCATCCGAACTTTCGGATTTTGGGGAAATCGATATAACTTCTGGGCGATCGCTTTCCCATAAATCTTCAACTGAAGATGACAAATCGTTATCTTCTCCAGTAATTAAATCTGGCTTTTTATTGGGATTTTCTTCTGAATTCATTAATTAAGTTAATCCTAAATAGTCCGTACAAAATCTAATTTTCACTGTGCTTATTTATCTATTTTACGAGGGGATAATGTTTTTCAAGACAAGCCTTTAGGGTTTTCGCATCGAAAATGATTGGCAAAAAGTGAATGCTTTTGACTTCCCTAAAATAAAACAAAATAGGAATCGGATTCCAAAAAATGCGCCAATTTAGCCACTCAGCATAGGGGAAATTACGAATTAATTTTCCCGAACGATAGACATCGAGAGCCGTTTCCGTAAATTGTAATCGAATCGTTACGGTCTGAATCATCAAAAACAAACCAAACACAGAAATGGCTAAACCTACCCAAAGTTGCAACCACGCGATCGGAATAGCAGCTAAGATTAGCACTAACGGAATTTTATAGCTAGGTGCAAGTTCTACCGTTTGTCCAGTTACAGAAGAAGGCGTTACAGAAGTCACGGCTTAATTGTTTTCCTTAGTCCAGAACACAGTCTATTTTAACAAGATTGGGGAACGTCCTTCGGAGGACAAGGAAGACAAGGGGGACAAGGAGACAAGGGAGAGGGAGTGGAGGAGTGCTTACAAGGGTAGACTTTTTACATTTCGACGGAGGAATCAGACATCGAAGACAAGGTAGACTTGGGAAAGAAAGCTTATTAACTCGTTAAGAAAGAGAGTGCCAACTCACCCAATCGCTAAAAACCTACCCTTGTGAGGGTGTGAGGGGAGAAGGGGGAAACTTTTTTTAGGTTTTCTTGATATTTGTAGACATAGTATTCCTTTCCCTCAAGTTGGCGACTTTTGAAAAAAGTTTCCTAGTGCTTTAACTAACAGTCTGAAATCGGGTTTTTGGTTCGCTTGACTTTCGATTTCCGTTGTATTGGGGGACGAATCTCTAGAAGACGCGATCGCGCCCTCAAACACGCTAGAAAAAATCGGGGATAATAAACTACTACATCCAATAATCGCGATCGCGCTGGGTGCAACGGCAAAGCCTTTCGTTTTAAAGATTTTGTTCATTCAAGTAAAAAATTGAAAAAGCTAAAACGCATACAATCTACGTTTTAGCTTACTTAAAAACTTGCCAGAATCTCAACAAGTTATATTAATTAAGATTTATTTAGGCTTCGTCAGTGCTAAGAATTTGCGGAACTCGAAAGAAATCGTCTTCGGGTTCTGGTGCTTCTTTAAGCAGTTCGTCTCGATGAGAATAAGGCATCATCTTATCAGCACGAGTAACGTTGCTGATTTCAATTGCCCTAGTTGTTGGTGGGACATCTTTCGTATCTAGCTCGCTAAGCTGTTCAAAATATTCCAAAATACTACTAAGTTGAGCGGCTAATTGTTTTTCTTCTTCAGGTGTAATTTCTAAGCGAGCTAGATGAGCAATTTTCTGAACTTGTTGGGGATCGATTGTCATTTAAGATTTAACATTTTAAGAGATTTTTAGAAATAGACATCTATTTCGGAACGTCCGGTAGTTTTGAGCCAGTTTTGCGCTTCTATATAGTTGTTGGGAGCAATACGAATGGCTTGCTTCCAATATTCAGCCGCTTTATCAAAGAGTGCTTCAGATTCGTCTTCTTTTCCTGCTTCTTTAGCTTTTTCTCCTTGATAGTGGTAAATAACAGCAACATTATTCAACGCAGAAGGCAGTCGGGGATTGAGTTCGATCGATTGGTCGTAGAACCCTAACGCTTTGTCGTGTTCGCCATTACTAGCATGAATTAAACCGATATTATAGAGAATATAACTGCGATCGTTGGGATCTTCCTCTAATTTAAGCGCTTCATAGTAGTTTTCTAGCGCTTCGGCATATTCTCCCTCTGCTTGGGCAGACATTCCATCTCGGTAGTAAGCAAAAGCAGTTTTAGCTTTTTGACTGGTCGGCAGAATTTTGAGAATAATATCTGCCATGACAGTAAAGCTTTTATCAATAAAGTTATCGTTGCGTTGAGTGCGTGGCATAGTCGAGAGTTAATAATGGGTATCCATACTTAATCGTGACATACTCCTGTCGCAAAGCCGATTTCGCGGTTAGGATGCTGCCTACAGATTATAATTATAAGCCGCTTTAAAGCTCCTATGAACTTTTTCAAGTTGAAGAGGAAACTTTTGTCTTTCTCATAGAGTAATTGGGTAACAAAAAAGTTGAAGTTTTGCGATCCTAGAAAACGCTATATTTTGTGATGCGATCGCGATGAATGGCGAAACCGATCTAGCAACCCTTCTGAAGAATATGCAGCCGTCGTGCGATCGCAGGATGTTTGTTTTTTGTTCGATTGATGAAACTAGATACAAGCAACTAAAGATCGTTCCTATGGGAATTTTTCGCGAAACCGAAGGCATTACAATTATTGCAAGCCAAGAAGATGCTGACTTAGAAGCGTTACCTTACTCCGATATTTGGGCATTAATTACTTTAACCGTTCATTCTAGTTTAACCGCTATCGGATTTCTCGCCGCCGTTACCCAAAAACTAGCCGCCGCAGGAATTAGCGTCAATGCTATCTCAGCTTATTATCACGACCATCTATTTATACCCTGGAACGATCGCGATCGCGCCTTGAATTTACTGATGGATTTACGCAATTGAATATCCCCTTCGTTCCCTCTTTGGTAAAAGGGGTCAAACCCCAGAAACTTAATAATTTTGCGATACTAGAAATACAGATATATTTACATTATTGTGGTGCGATCGCGATGCTAATCGATCTAAGAAGCGACACCATTACCAAACCCACACCAGCCATGCGCGAAGCGATGGCAAATGCCGAAGTAGGCGATGATATATTTGGCGAAGACCCTACAGTAAACGCGCTAGAAGCTTATGTTGCCGAACTTTTGGGCAAAGAAGCAGCCGTTTATATGCCTTCTGGTACGATGACCAATCAAGTCGCCTTGCGGGTTTATACCGAACCTGGAGATGAGATTATTCTAGAATCAGAAGCACATATTTATTACTACGAAGGCGGTGCGCCAGCAGCTTTATCGGGGGCGATATGTCGCTTAATTAAGGGCGATAAAGGGATTTTTACGGCAGAAGATGTAGAAGGCGAATTGCGTCCCGAAAATCCGCATTTTCCTAGAACTAAGTTAGTCTGTCTGGAAAACACGCACAATCGAGGCGGAGGAAGTATTTTTCCTTTATCCGAGATTGAAGCGATCGCGCGTCTTTGTCAATCCCATCATCTCAAATTACATCTCGACGGGGCGCGTTTGTGGAATGCTTGTGCGGCAACTGGCATTTCAGAATCTGACTATGCTAAGCCATTTGATAGCGTTAGCGTCTGTTTTTCTAAAGGATTGGGCGCGCCTGTAGGTTCGGCGTTAGTTGGTTCTCAAGAAATGATACAAAGGGCGCGACGGTTTCGTAAGATGTTTGGCGGCGGGATGCGACAGGCAGGAATTATTGCAGCAGGGGCATTATATGCACTCAAAAACCATCGAGAACGCCTTTTAGAAGACCACATCAATGCTAAAATTTTAGCCAAAGGATTGCAGCAAATCGAGGGGATTGTAATTTCGCCTGAAGATGTACAAACCAATATTGTTATCTTTCAAACCAAAAACATTCCCGCACAAGTTTTAGAACAACGATTGCAAGAACTAGGCGTTTTAGTTTTAGCGACGGGTTCCCATTCGATTAGGGCAGTTACTAACTTGATGGTAACGCAAGAACAAGTCGAAAAGGTTCCTGAAATAGTAGAATCAGCAATGCGATCGCTTAAATCAGTAATCAGTTATCAGTAATCAGTGTTTAAAGACAGAGAACTATCCTTGTCTAGCCTACTGAAAATTGCTATAAAACTAGCGCAGTTGCTTTTACAATAAAACAGGCGATCGCTAACTAGGAGTGTTTATGAACGATTCATTTGATTACGATCTCATTATTATTGGTGCGGGGGTAGGCGGACACGGCGCAGCGTTACACGCCGTTAAATGCGGATTGAAAACTGCCATTATCGAAGCAAAAGATATGGGCGGAACCTGCGTCAACCGAGGTTGTATTCCTTCAAAAGCCCTCCTAGCAGCATCGGGAAGGGTGAGGGAGTTGCACGATACTCACCATCTAGACAATCTGGGCATTCATATTGGCGGCGTAACGTTTAATCGCCAAGCGATCGCAGACCATGCTACTAATTTAGTCGATAAAATTCGCGGCGACCTCACTAACAGCCTCAAGCGCCTCAAAGTCGAAACGATTCGCGGTTGGGGAAAACTTGTTGCCCCTCAAAAAGTCAGTGTCATTACAGAGAATGGCGAACAAACGATTACTGCCAAAGATATTTTACTTTGTCCTGGTTCAGTTCCCTTCGTGCCGCCAGGAATTGAAATCGACCACAAAACCGTTTTTACCAGCGATGATGCCGTTAGATTAGAAACGCTTCCCAAATGGATTGCGATTATTGGTAGCGGTTATATTGGATTGGAATTTTCTGATGTTTATACGGCATTGGGGTGCGAAGTGACGATGATTGAGGCATTAGATAACCTCATGCCAGGATTTGACCCAGATATCGCCAAAATCGCCAAACGAGTTTTAATCGATCCTCGCGATATCGAAACCTATGTAGGAACCCTAGCTAAAAGCATCAAACCTGGTTCCCCCGTCACTATTGAACTAGCAGATATGAAAACCAAAGAAACTACCGAGGTTCTAGAAGTCGATGCTTGCTTGGTGGCAACGGGTCGCATTCCCGCCACTAAGAATTTAGGGTTAGAATCGGTAGGGGTGGATTTAGATCGCCGTGGATTTATTCCGGTAGACGATCGCATGGCTGTTTTGAGCAACGGAGAACCCATTCCCCACCTCTGGGCAGTTGGCGATGCAACCGGAAAAATGATGCTCGCTCATGCGGCTTCCGGTCAAGGTGTTATTGCTGTTGAAAATATTTGCGATCGCCCAAAAACCATCGATTATCGCAGTATTCCTGCCGCCGCTTTTACCCATCCAGAAATTAGCTACGTGGGGCTTAGCGAACCCGCAGCCAAAGAATTAGGTCAACAGGACGGTTTTGAGGTTGCCTCGGTTAAAACCTACTTTAAAGGCAATTCTAAAGCCCTTGCAGAAGGCGAAACCGAAGGGATGGCAAAGGTGGTCTATCGCAAAGATACCGGAGAAGTGTTAGGCGTTCATATTATCGGCATTCACGCTTCCGATCTCATCCAAGAAGCTGCTAACGCGATCGCCGAACGTCAATCGGTTCAAAACCTAGCATTCAACGTTCATACTCATCCTACTCTTTCTGAAGTTCTCGATGAGGCATACAAGCGAGCGGAAGTAAGCTGTTAAACATTTAGGCTGCCATAAAAGTTGGACGCTTGGACTGGGAGACTGGGGGGACGGGGAGAGAGTTTTAAGAAGTCTTTCTTCACTCATTAATA
>JAAUUT010000083.1 GCA_012031035.1 Candidatus Altimarinota bacterium
TCCCTGCATTGAGGCGATTGCGATAAGGGAGGGCATCACCACTTCCGAGTGATAAACCCGCACCACCACCGACAAAAAACTGCCCATTGCGCCACCTATCGCGCCTGCTAATCCGCCTAAATATGATTGCCCGGATTTCCCGCCCAATCAAAGGTATCTAAACCCGTAATGAGGTTAAATAGATAACCTGCCACAAAACCGAAAGGAACTAACCAATACGCCATAAGTATCGCCCGTTTTTTTGCCTGTTCGTTGGGGTCGATTAAGCCAAATTCGTCAGCACTTTTGTAGCCTTTACCCAGAATTGTCAATTGACCGGTGGAAATGCCAGCTTTTTCTAGGGCTGTATAAGCGGCTTCTGCTTTAATGCGATCTGATAATACGGCAATCAGATAGTTCATTGTTTTAGAACTCAATAAAAACAATTTTATTTCTCAGCGTAACAGGCAGCGGCAATTTAGGGAAATGGCGATCGCTGATTCTCTTCGTTTCAGTATCTTTGAAATTATCTATTTTTTCTCAATACCGACGATTAATTTAACTAAAAAAGAACGGGCGCGTTCCAGAGAGAGATGTCTGGGTTTACCCTGAAAAACAATTTGGAATTCGTTGCTATCTTGACCGTCACCATAACCAGAAATGAGATTGCGATCGAATGCTTCTTGAGCAAGCAATCGAACTTCTTCTCTCAGTTCGGATCTTGTAACATTCATCCTTAGTTATCTCCTAACTACTGTATGTATTAAATTACACAAAGTCTTTCACTGTTTACACCTTTCAAGAGTCAGAGTTTTGGAGAGAAAAAGACTCAAAATCAACTCATGCTCAAGATTGATTTTTCCAATCGATATAAGCTTCTTAATTAGTTCTAAAAATAAATCTCTCTTAAGATTTTGATAGCTCTACCTTGCGATAGCTGAAATAATTGTGCAATCTAGCTAGGTTATCTTTTGGATACTCATGAGAATTTACAAAGCTTACAATTTTTATAAAAACTATTTTTGGTTAGTAAAGCCTTAAAAATTAACTATGATTCAAATAGAAAATAACGAGGCAATTCGTATTAATGCCAGAAAAACTGATGCCTTCGATATTTTTAATTTTCAATACTATATCGGAGCAAATCCTTATTTAAATACGCGATCGCAAGTATTCGATTTTGCACTAACGGGAAATAGCGAACCTTTGCCGATTGAAGATTATGTATCGATAATTAGCGATCGCTATCCTCATTTAGGCGAAGAAACCTATGAATCTTACGCTCATTTATTTGCCCGTACCGTTGCGGAAGTAGGCAAACTAGACATGGGTTTGCACCTTGATAGTACGAGTGTTGCATCTCATCCTAATTATGCCAGAATTGCTGTGCGATCGCTACACGAACGAACGACGAGAGAAGTCATCTACTTCGTTTGGGATTGGTTTGAAGCGATCGCTCAAAATGAAGGGATTAGCTTTGACGAACCCATCAAAACGCTACAAAATAAATTCCGCCTATCAGTTTACGGCGGGCCTACAGTTTATGCGTTGCTGCGAACAGCCGATGCCAAAAAAATTCCTACCTTTTACTTGTGGGATGAAGGACTCATGCAATACGGCTATGGAAAGAAGCAAATTCGCGGCATAGCGACGACCTTCGACAGCGACAGCCATATTGATTCAGACTTTACCACGCGCAAAGACGACTGCAAAGCATTTTTAAGAACCCTGGGCTTTCCAGTACCCCAAGGCGAGATTGTAGTTTTCCAAAGAGAAGCTTTAGCAGTTGCTAAAGAAATTGGTTATCCAGTCGCTGTTAAGCCCGTAGTGGGTCATAAAGGCATTGGCGTGACAGCAGAGGTACAAAATGACGACGAACTATTATCAGCCTTCGATCGCGCTTGTAGGGCCATTCCAGCGCACGAACGAATTCGAGTTATCGTTGAGAAAAGCATCTCTGGATATGATTTTCGTTTGCTGTGCGTCAACGGGCGATTTATCGCCGCTACCGAACGCCGTCCCGCCTCAGTTATTGGCGACGGGAATTCAACCATTGACGAATTAATCGATCGCGAAAATCGCAAACCCGAACGGTTGGACACTCCTACCTCACCCCTGAGTAAAATTCAGCGCGATGCGGCAATGGAATATTATCTAGAAGAACAAGGTTTATCTTTAGATAGCGTTATCGATCGCGATCGGATCGTCTATCTTCGTAAAGTTGCCAATCTATCGTCGGGAGGCGTAAGCATTGATGCAACTCGCACTATTCACCCCGATAATATTATTTTGGTACAAGACATCGCCCAGCACTTCCGTCTGACTTGTCTCGGCATCGATGTCATTACTCCAAATCTCGCCCAATCTTGGCAAGAAGGCAATTTTGCTATCTTAGAAATCAACTCTGCACCAGGAATCTTTATGCACCTCAACCCTGCTGTTGGCGAAAGCGTTGACGTGCCTTCCCATATTCTCGAAACCTTTTTTGAATCGGGAACCTCTGCGAGAATCCCCATCATGACTTTTAACAAAATCTCGGTTCGCGAACTGCAAGAACCATAGATCGCATTCTCCTACAACATCCAGACTGGACAATTGGGGCTGTTTGTCGCGATGCCATTTTTGTCAATCGTTCGGAAAAAGTATTATGTAAGGATTACAATACCAACGTTCAAAACCTACTACGCCATCCCAAACTCGATTTGCTTATCGCTGAGTATGATGGAAACACCTTAGAAGAAGCAGGAATGTTTTACACCGGAAGCAATATGGTCGTTCTCGATAATCCCAGCGAAATCGAGAAAGTTTTGATAAGAGATGTTTTTGACGATTCTACAGTCATCATCAAAGAAGGAGACAAAATTTCTATCCGTCGTAAAGGATTACTCGAACAATACACCCTAGAAGCAGGCGAACCATTCACCCGCGTCTATCTAAAAGAAATTGGCACGATTGTTTAAAAGTCGAAATTAAGAAGGCAGATGGCAGATGGCAGAAGTCATTCATCAAGATTCTTCCTTATCCCTCTTATCTCTCCTTCCCCTTTTCCCTTTTCCCCACCGAAAGTTTTCTCAATCACCAACCACCAAAAAGTTTAAATCTTGTAACAATAGATTTCGCAAAACGCCCATCATGGCTGAAATTAATGATGGAATGTTTTTTTTAAAGGAGTCTATCGACAATGGCAATATCAGATACTCAAGTCATAGTTGCTTTGGTAGTTGCTTTATTACCAGGGATTTTAGCTTTTCGCCTAGCAACGGAACTTTATAAATAGATTTTTCGTTATAACAATGCGAGCAGTTAATTTCTGCTCGCATTTTGCTAGGTAGTTGCTTGCGACTCGATCGCGTTGAAAAACGACAAAATCTTTCCTCGATCCCCGTTAACAACGAGAAAATCCGGTTCTTCTTCTCCCTAATCTGGGAGACGGAGAACTATGAAATTAGGGCAAAACAGCCCCGACTTCATTCAAAGATCGAGTATCATAAACGCGATATAGCAATTCTCACAATGGGTGAAATACGCTTAATGTTCCCCCGTTCCCACGAGGCTCTTTCGGTTCCTTTTTCTGAAACTGTACCTCATCTATTTGAGAAATGTTGTTTATTGCTCTCCTAATTTGGACTTGCTTATGAATGCCTTACAATCTGTAGAAACTCCCAGCTATAACCCTCCTAGATCGAGACAAAAACAGCATCCCAAACAACAAACCAAACGCTGTACTAGAAGCAATCGCGCTTTAGCTATCGAAATTGCTATCAAACTCATCGCCAATGGCATTTTATCAATAGCGGCGCTTGCTGCTTTGGTTAGACTTTTGCCCTATCAATTTTCACAGCAATCTAAGTTGCAGGAAATTCGTCTAGAAGTTAACGAAACTGAGGCGGAAGTGCATACTTTACGAAGCAATTTTAACCGTTACTTCGACCCGACCCAAGCCAAAAAAGTGATGCAAGAACAGAGTCCGCGACTCGATCCCAATCAACGCCGCATTGTTTTGATGCCCGATCGCTAGTTATGTGCGATCGCCTAAGATAGTAAATCGTTAAGCCAGTTGTTTACTTTTTGTCGGTAAGGATCGCGATCTCTTAAACGAGCGAGGGCGCGTTGATAGTCGCCAATGGCGCAGTTCCAATCTCCTCTGAGGTGGTAAGTATATCCTCTTTCTGCATAAAGGCGACCTTGTAGTGTTTGTCCCAAGAGTAAAGCAATCTCAAAATTTTCTATGGCAAGATCGTACAATTCTAACTCTCGAAAAGTAATACCTTGATTGAATAGTGCTCGTACATTAGTCGGATTTAAGTCGATCGCAATTTCGTAATCGTTTAAAGCAGCAAGGAAATTTTTTTGAGTAGCGTAAAAATTAGCTCGGTTATTATAAGCGGGAGCGAGTTTTTTGTCAAGAGCAATAGCGGTGTCATAATCTTGAAGCGCTTCGCTTAATTGTCCTGCATAGAAATACATCAATCCTCGATTGTTGTAATCTATTGCACTGTTAGGATAACAAGCAATCAGTCGATCGAGGAGCGCGATCGCAACAAGATAATTTTGTTGCGTAGCTTGTTCTCTAACCAGGAGGCGTAATTGTCGAGCAGCCAAAAGCGATTCAATCGGACAAAACGAACTGTCTTGAGGCAAGAAACAAGATTTTTCGGCTTCTAGAGGGTCTGGCATCTCTAATATACTTGGGAATCGTAAGCAAGCTCTATAACTCTTCTAAGGTTAGCGTATTCAATCACTCGTATTGCTGGCGAGAGAGTAATATGTTACTGTTCTCACTGTCTTGTGAGTCGAAAGCTAACACAACCTTTCAACATAAAACTACAAAGGCTTAATTTCTCATTCCGTAAGATTTTATTTAACGTTGCTTAAAGATACTTTTTATTAATTTTTATTAAATTATTGAAACAAAAAAATATAAAGTTTATTTAGACCGAGTGAAGAATTTAAACACCAGTATTACAGGTCAGACCTCATCTGGACGCGGTTAAATTTACAATTTATGCTTGATGCGATCGCCCCTATTATTATCGCTCATCGAGGAGCTAGTGGATATCGTCCCGAACACACGCTAGCCGCATACGAATTAGCCATTGATATGGGAGCCGATTATATCGAACCAGATTTGGTTTGTACCAGAGATGGTATTCTCATTGCTCGTCATGAAAATGAAATTTCTACTACCACCGATGTTGCCCATCATCCAGAGTTTATCAATCGAAGAACGACTAAAATAATTGATGGCAAATCGATAACGGGATGGTTTACAGAAGATTTTACTTTAGCTGAATTAAAAACGCTAAAAGCCAGAGAATGCTTACCAGATCTGCGCACTCAAAATACTGTTTTTGATGATTTATTTGAAATTCCAACACTACAAGAAATTATTACTTTCGTTCGGCAAAAAAATAAAAAACTAGGACGCATTATCGGAGTTTATCCAGAGACAAAACACCCTTCCTATTTTGCATCTATTGGATTATCAATCGAAGAAAATTTAGTTACAGTTTTACAAAAAATAAATTTAGCAAAGTATTTATTCAATCATTTGAAGTCGCAAATCTCAAAAAATTAGCTCGAATGACCGACTTACCTTTAATCCAGCTAATTGACGAACGCGATCGCCCTTATGATTTTGTATTGAGTCAAGATTCTCGTACTTATCAAGATTTAATAACGCCAAAAGGATTGACGGAAATAGCGACTTATGCGGCAGGAATTGGCGTTCATAAAAACTTGCTCGTCCCCAAAAATAATAGTAATTGTCTTCTGTCGCCAACAACTTTAGTGGAGGATGCCCATGCCAAAAATTTACTCGTTCATGCCTGGACGTTTCGTAATGAAAATGTTTTTTTAAGTGCAAACTTTCAAAATAATCCAGCAGGAGAATACCGCCATTTTTATCGATTAGGCATTGATGGTGTATTTAGCGATTTTCCTGATGAGGCGGCTAACTTAATGATGAATGATAACAATTAGAAGTTCAGGAACTTGATAACCGATCAAAAGTCAAAATAATTCCGAATTATACTAGAGCGATGGTTAAGTCTGGAGTTTAGACATAAAAAAATCAGCTAGTTAAAAATAGCTCAAATCAAAAACTACGCTCTAAAAATAAGGTATACCTTGAACTGCCTTTTGCCTTGAATTTAGTCTAAACTCCAGTTAAAAAGTCTCCCTTTCTCCCCACACTCCAATTCTGAGCTAGGATCTAATATGCTGGGGACGTGCGTTTAATAATGTAAAAAAATGCAAATATATCTTGACTATAGTGCAACAACTCCACCTCGAACTGAGGCGATCGCCAAGATGCAAGAAGTCCTCGCGCAGCAATGGGGAAATCCTTCTAGCTTGCACGTTTGGGGAGAAAGGGCAGCAACAATTATAGAAACTGCAAGAATGCAAGTTGCAAGCCTCATCAATGCCCCCCATCCCGGATCGATCGTTTTTACCGCTGGGGGCACAGAAGCAGATAATCTTGCCATTATGGGCGTAGCGCGTCAGTATGCAACTGGACAACATATCATCATTTCCAGCGTCGAACATTCAGCGATCGCAGAACCCGCTAAATTACTCGAAAAATGGGGTTGGCAAGTAACAAGGCTACCAGTCAATCGTTATGGCAGAATCGATCCCCTCGACTTAGAAGCAGCCATACAACCCAATACAGTTTTAGTATCAATTATTTACGGACAAAGCGAAGTTGGAACCTTACAACCCCTTGAAGAACTCGCTCAAATTACCCGCAAACATAAGATTCTCTTTCATACCGATGCCGTGCAAGTCGCAGGACGAGTCCCTATTGACGTACAACGATTGCCAGTCGATTTACTCTCTCTATCGAGTCACAAAATTTACGGCGTACAAGGGGCGGGTGCATTGTATGTACGCGAAGGGATAAATTTAGTTCCTTTACTGGGCGGTGGAGGACAAGAAAAAGGTTTGCGATCGGGAACTCAAGCTGTAGGCGCGATCGCGGCTTTTGGCGTGGCAGCAGAGTTAGCCGCCACAGAAATGGCAACAGAAGTCCCTCGATTAATTGAATTGCGCGATCGCCTGTTCGATCGCCTCGCCGACTGTCCCTATTTGTCGCCCATGGGCGACAGATTGTATCGTCTTCCCCATCACGTCAGCTTTACTGTTGTCGATCCCCATCAAGATCTCAGACAAGAACCAATTACGGGAAAAACTCTAGTACGGCAGTTAAACTTAGCAGGCATCGGCATTAGTGCTGGTGCGGCTTGTAATAGCGGGAAACTCAATCCCAGTCCGATTTTGCTAGCCATGGGTTTTAGCAAGACTCAAGCCTTGGGTGGAATTCGCTTGACCCTAGGGCGAGAGACTACCGAAGCCGATATCGATTGGACGGCAATGGTACTCAAACAAATTTGCGATCGCCTCAATCAGTTATCAGTTAGCAGTCATCAGTTATCAGTTATTGAGAATTAATTGATATTTTGACGTACATATGAGAATTATTTTGAGGTGGAGGCTAACAGCTACCTCACGGCGATCGCGTCCTTGCGTGGCACTTTCATGCGATCGCCAATTAGAAACCGAACGCTATACACTGGTAACTAATAACAAAAAACTGATTACTGATTACTGATAACTGAAATATGGTTCCCCAAAATTTAGAAGAAGCTATAGAACAAGCTAAAGTAGCTACGCTAACGGCACTAGAAGCAGGTTGTAATCGCGTACAGATCGAGTTAGTCATCCCAGAAATTGCCCTGCAAGCCCAATCGCTTGCCCTACAGTTTACTTCTCTGTTTGAAGACCATGGATCGGGGTTAAGAGTCCTTTTTCCCGATACGGGGGCGGCTGCTTTGGCCCGTCGCGACTGGGGAGAAACAACCTTTAAAATTAGCGACTTGGGAAGTCGTTTTATCCCAGTCGATATGAAGATCTCCGAAGAAGATACGATTTTCTTGATAGTATGTCCTTCGTCGGTAGAAATTAACTCAGTCGAAAAACTCTGCAATCTTGCAGGCGATCGCCCTGTCGTTCTTCTCATTCCGCAACTCGAAGACCTTTATGTTGTTGGAATTGGCTTGGCTGCCCGTCAGCTAAGAGAACGCTTTGTTAGTATCCTAGAATCTGCCTATTACTTGCGATCGCTTGAAGGGGCTGTCGTTTTACGGTCTTACCCTTCTCTGTGGCAAGTCTGGCTGGAAAAGGAACAAGGCTATGAATTAATCGCCGAAGAACCTCAAAAACTGGCAGGAGAAGCCCTAGAATTACTCTTAATTAAAGCAACATCAGGGACTAACAGCGAGACAAATGAGTCTCCTAAACCCAAAAAAGCAGGTTTATTGACCAATATGCAGCGTTTTCTCCGCGCTTTGAGTCAGTAAGCGGCTGTGGATTGTATTGAGTTGCTGTATTGCCGTTTCTGTTTTTGATAACCCCGTTACAGCAAAGAAGAAAAACAATCTATAAATAGCGATCGCATTTCTGTGTTAATAACCTGTTTGAGATGAGCGAGGTTGCTTGCCCGATCGCCTAATCTTCCAATCGCTGTACCGATACTTCTACTGCTTCTACATCAATCGTTCCTGGCGGGGTCAAACGCTTAAAACGTCCTCCCTCGACTTTGAGAGGTTCGCCGCAATTAGGGCATTGACATTCCGTCCGGTTGAAGCCAGTAAACTCGTAGCTGCACGCCGGACATTGGTCTTCTACCAAATTACTTTTTAACCACCAACGAAATCCCCAAACAGCAACGACTGGGACGACAAGCAAGAGCGCCAGTAAAATAAAAAAACCATTGACTATCCAGCCCAATCCAACAGAACCCAACAAAAAACCGACTAGCAACAGGGTTAACAAACAACTTAATCCTGAGTCATTTAACCAGAGTAGCCTGGGCGAATTTTCGTTCACAATAGTCTCCTCGATTGCCAATTGCTAGCGTTCCTATTTCTATGCTAATCGATCAAGCACTTCTCAAAGCGACGATAGGATCGAGTTTAGCCGCTCTTTGAGCCGGAAAAACGCCAAAGAATAGACCAATTGCGCCAGATACCCCAACCGATATTGTTATGGCGATGGGTGAGACGCTGGGCGCGAGGGGAGAAACGGCTCCTACTAAAATTATGCCGCCTACGCCGATGAGAATGCCCAAAATGCCTCCTGCTGCGGAGACAATGACGGCTTCGATCAGAAACTGAATGAGAATATCTTTTTCTTGAGCGCCAACTGCTTTGCGCAGTCCAATTTCTTGGGTTCTTTCGGTGACAGAAACGAGCATAATATTCATCACGCCAATACCGCCGACAATTAAAGAAATGCCTGCGATCGCAGCTAGCAAAACTGTCAGTCCGCTCGTTACCGTCCCGACAATCGTTAAAATATCTTGTTGAGTTTGTACGCCAAAATCGTCATCTTGTTCATCTTCGATTTGATGGCGCAATCGCAATAAATTTTCTATCTGAAATTTAGCTGCTCGAATACTATTTTCATCTTTAACCGTCACGTTAATCCAACTGACTTCTAATCCATAGGGCGAGGTTTGCCCCACTACTTGATTAGCCATTGTCGTTATGGGAATAAAAGCTTTTCTGTCCTGATTGTCTCCTAAGAAAGAACCTTTAGCTTTCGTTACGCCAACGACTTCAAAACTCAGATTTTTGATGCGGATTCGTTTGTTAATGGGATTTTGATTGGGGAACAATTTTTCTGCTAGTTCCGGCCCCAAAACTACTACGCGCTTATTGCGTTTTATATCGACATCATTCAGAAATCGTCCTCGTTCTACCTCAAAACTTCTTACGCTTAAAAAAGTAGGTGTAGTGCCGATGACAGAATCATTGACATTGCGATCGCGATAGCTCATAATTGCCGTCTGATTGATTTGCGCTGCAACGTCTTTAGCCGTAGGAACTTGAGTTGCGATCGCTTGAGCATCTGCTAATACCAACGTTCTCGGCAGGTCAAATTGCGTTCGACGACTCTCTTCAGAACCAGGAACTACAAAAAGAACGTTGGGCCCTAATGCTTCAAATTGTTCTTCTGCTAGTTTTTGCGCGCCTTGTCCTATTCCAATCATCGCAATAACTGAGGCATTGCCAATAACAATTCCTAACATGGTTAAACTACTGCGAAGCTTGTTAGCAACTAGCGTTGTCGATGCCATTTTGAGGCTTTCTATTAAATTAGTCATTTGTCGTTTGTCATTTGTCGTTTGTCATTTGTCGTTTGTCAAAAGTCCTTTGGAATGAATAATTAATAACCAATGACCAGTGACCAATGACTAACTTTCATTTTGCTGCTGATTCTTATCTTCTGGTAAATCGATAAACACTCGTTCTCCTGGGTTTAGACCGCTGAGAATCTGAGTTTTATCGTTAAGGACGAGTCCGATAGTGACGGGTTTAAATATAGGTTTATTGTTGTCATTTTCGTCAGGAATCATGACCCCGGTTTCGCCTTCTTGGGTGACAACTGCTACTGTCGGTACGACTAAAGCATTACTAAGTTGTTTGCCCAAGAAATCAACATCGACATTCATTCTCGAAAGCAATCCTTTTTGACCGGGCAAAAGTGCAACTGTTACTTCAAATGATGTGACGTTTTGTTCGACCACGGCTTCTGGGGCAATTTTAATTACCTGTCCTTGAAAAGCGCGATCGGGATAAGCATCGGCTACAATTCTTACAGGCTGACCTCTCTGTAATTGACCGATATCGACTTCTGGAACTTTAGCAATCACTTCTAAACCGCTTGCGAGTGCCAAAATAGAAGCCGAGGTAGCCGAGGCGGTACTAGAAGCCGAGGTAGTTGGCGTAACAAAAGCGCCTTCAGTCGCGTATTTTTGAGTAATGATCCCATCAAACGGCGCAGTAATAACGGTATCGCGCAGTTGAATTTTGAGTCGTTCAAACTCACCTTGAGCAGCTTCAGCAGATGCTTTCAGTTGGGCCATTTCTGCTTCTGCGGTTCGTTTGCGTTGCTCGTATTGTACTTGGCTTTCAGCAACAGCCGCCTGTAACTGCGTAACTTCGGGAAGGCTGGTATTTTTTGATTGCTCAAAACGCTGTAAAGCTTCAAATACATTGGCTTGAGCCGTGCGGTAGTCATTAAGTGCCGCATCAAACGTATCTTGAGAAATTGCCCCTTCTTGAAGCAAAGCCGCATTGCGTTTGACGCGAGCTTCAGCTAGCCTAAAACGAGCGTCAGCTTCGCGCAGTTTAGCTTGTTCCTGGTCGATACCTCTAGGGATTCTCGCCTGTGCTTGCTTGAGACTGGCTTGGGATTTCACGAAACGGATTCTGGCTTGCTCGATCTCTCCTGGAATACTCACTTGGGCTTCTTTGAGGTTGGCGAGGGCTTGTTTGAAGTTAGCTTGCGCTTGGTAAACTTGCGCTTGCGTTTCCATATTTTCCATCACGGCTAACGGTTGCCCTTTCTTGACTGGCATTCCTTGATCGACGAGCAATCGCACCAATCGACCGGGGTTTTTCGGGCTAATGTTAACGCTTTGAATCGGCTCGACCGTTCCACTCGCTTCAATTTCCACTGCTAAAGTTTCTCGTTGGGCGGGGACGGTTAAGTCTAAGACTTCCGAAGAAGGATTTTCGATCGCTTTATAGGTCATCAAACCGACAACGAGAAAACCGCTCGTCATAAGAGCCAGTATCCAAAAAAGCGGATTCTTAGATTTGGCTTTTAAAGGAATTTCCATGAATAGACAAAGTAAAGATAGATAAATAAATAAAGAGAATTTTGTGTGGGAGCTTGTGCTATGTAAATTTATACTAACGCTTCTGCCAAGCAACCAATACGAATGGAATGGTTGTTTATGGTAGCCGATAATATGCTAGATTCAGGTTTATGCCTAATCCACTTACAGTGGTAATAGCAAAAAAACGTAAAATTTTAGATCGTGTCGATTGGGAAGCGGCAATCCCGCCCCGCTTCCTCCTCGTTCTATATAGTCTTACGAGGTATCTTGCGGTAAATAATGAGTAAAGATGAATCCAGAAATTTTTGAAAGAGTCAAAAAAATTGTTGTAGAACAGCTAGAAGTTAATCCCGATGATGTTAAAGCAGAATCGAGCTTTGCTAACGATTTAGGAGCCGATTCTTTGGATACCGTCGAACTGGTGATGGCTCTAGAAGAAGAATTTGAGATAGAAATTCCCGATGAAGTAGCCGAGCAGATTGATACCGTCGGTAAAGCGGTAGAACACATCAGCCAAAAAACAGAAGCAGCCGCTTAAAATTTATAATGTATGTACTTTGGCATTGCCAAAGTATTATTCCAATTCACACTTAAATATATTTTAAATATTTTAATTGTGAATTGACCGGAGACACTTCGCCTCCGGCTCCTCATTTGTTTTGGTCTTTGCTTTCTGAGCTATTGGCATTCCTCAAGTAAATTCAAAAAGCCAATATCATTCGTAGGATCGTGGCAACTATGCAACTCAAACGTGTGGTCGTAACCGGGCTAGGCGCGGTAACTCCCATAGGAAATAACCTGACTGATTATTGGGAAGGGTTATTAAGCGGGCGTAATGGAATTGCGCCAATTACTTTATTTGATGCTTCGCGGCACGACTGTCGGATTGCTGGCGAAGTGAAAGGCTTTGACCCCCACGATTACCTCGATCGCAAAGAAGCCAAACGAATGGATCGCTTCTCTCAACTTGCGATCGCGGCTAGCATCCAAGCACTGACCGATGCTAAACTGACTATCGACGAATTGAATGCAGATGAAGTTGGGGTTATCATTGGCACGGGGGTTGGAGGGCTAAAAGTTCTCGAAGAACAGCAAGAAGTTTATTTATCGCGCGGGCCGAGTCGCGTCAGTCCTTTTATGATTCCTATGATGATCGCCAATATGGCAGCAGGACTGACAGCCATTCACACAGGGGCAAAAGGGCCGAATAATTGTACGGTAACGGCTTGTGCGGCTGGCTCGAACGCCATTGGCGATGCGTTTCGCTTGGTGCAAAGAGGGTTCGTCAAAGCTATGATTTGCGGTGGAACCGAAGCCGCTATAACGCCATTAGCCATCGCGGGCTTTGCTTCGATGAAAGCGTTATCGACGCGCAATGACGATCCAACTCGTGCCTCTCGACCGTTCGATCGCGATCGCGATGGCTTTGTCATGGGAGAAGGCGCAGGCATTTTAATTCTAGAAGAATTAGAACAAGCCAAAGAGCGCGGCGCAAAAATTTATGGCGAAATTATCGGCTACGGCATGACTTGTGATGCTTATCACATGACTGCCCCCTCCGGTCAAGGCGCGACGAGGGCGATCGAACTCGCGCTCAGGGACGCAAACGTGCAACCCGAACAGGTCGATTATATTAATGCTCACGGAACGAGTACGCCAGCTAACGATACCACAGAAACCAAAGCCATCAAAAAAGCCTTGGGAGAAGCTGCTTATAAGGTGGCCATTAGTTCTACTAAATCCATGACGGGTCATTTACTCGGAGGATCGGGAGGAATTGAAGCAGTCGCATCGGTCATGGCAGTTGCTAGCGATCGCATTCCGCCGACGATTAATATCCAAAACCTAGATTCCGAATGCGATCTCGATTACGTGCCCGATAAAAGCCGCGCCCAAAAGGTCGCAATAGCGCTTTCTAACTCCTTTGGATTTGGCGGACATAACGTTACGCTGGCATTTAAAAAATACGTCTGAATTTTCGAGCGAAAAGAAGTTCTAAAATTGTTGTCTTAAATTTGTCCTTAAACGCCTAAAAATAATTATGGTAGTTGCAACCCAGTCACTAGAACAACTGTGCATTAATTCCATCCGCTTTTTAGCAATTGATGCCGTAGAAAAAGCGAAATCCGGTCATCCAGGGTTACCGATGGGAGCGGCTCCCATGGCTTATGTCCTTTGGAATCGCCTGATGCGGTTCAATCCTAAGAATTCTAAATGGTTTAATCGCGATCGCTTTGTTCTCTCTGCCGGACATGGTTGCATGTTGCAATACGCCCTCATGTACCTGACTGGCTACGATAGCGTAACCCTCGACGAAATTAAAAATTTCCGTCAGTGGAAATCTAAAACGCCCGGACATCCAGAAAACTTTGTTACCGAAGGCGTAGAAGTTACGACAGGCCCTTTAGGACAAGGAATCGCTAACGGGGTTGGGCTTGCCATTGCCGAAGCTCATTTAGCGGGACGGTTTAATAAACCCGATTGCCAACTAGTAGACCATTATACCTACGTCATCCTTGGCGATGGCTGCAATATGGAAGGAATTTCCGGCGAAGCTTGCTCTCTGGCCGGACATTTAGGCTTGGGCAAGCTAATTGCCCTCTACGACGACAATCACATCTCTATCGACGGTTCTACCGATATTGCCTTCACCGAAGATGTCAGCAAGCGATTTGAGGCGTATGGTTGGCACGTACAGCACGTAGAAGATGGCAACAGCGATTTAGAGGGAATTGCTCGCGCGATCGAAGCGGCTAAAGCAGTAACCGACAAACCATCTTTAATTAAAGTTACCACGACCATCGGCTACGGTTCGCCCAACAAAGCCAATACCGCAGGCGTTCACGGCGCGGCTCTTGGCGGCGATGAAGTCAAAGCCACTCGCGAAAACCTCGGTTGGGAATACGAACCCTTTGTCGTTCCCGACGATGCGCTATCACACTTCCGCAAAGCCGTCGAAAAAGGCGCTCAAGCGGAAAGCGAATGGAAAGAGACTTTGGCACAATACAAATCCAAGTATCCTCAAGAAGCAGCTGAATTCGAGCAGTTGATAAGCGGAAAGCTGCCTGACGGATGGGAAAAATCGCTGCCTACCTACACGCCAGAAGATAAGGCACTGGCAACGCGCAAATATTCCGAACTAACGCTCAATGCTTTAGCGCCCGTAGTAACCTCCTTGATTGGCGGTTCTGCCGACCTTACCCATTCCAACCTTACCAACCTCAAAGTATCTGGAGACTTCCAAAAAGGACAATACGGCAATCGCAACCTCCGCTTTGGCGTTCGCGAACATGGAATGGGTGCAATTTGTAACGGCATTGCGCTGCACGGTTCGGGATTAATTCCCTATGGAGCAACTTTCTTAGTCTTTACCGACTATATGCGTAATGCTATTCGTCTTTCAGCTTTGTCTGAAGCCCGCGTTATTTGGGTAATGACCCACGATTCAATCGGACTGGGCGAAGATGGCCCCACGCACCAACCCGTCGAACACGTTGCTTCGTTGCGAGCAATTCCTAATCTAACCGTTATTCGTCCGGCAGATGGTAATGAAACTTCTGGCGCGTATAAGATAGCCATTGAAAGTACTCATACTCCTACCTTATTAGCGCTTTCTCGTCAAGCCCTGCCTGTCTTGACGGGAAGTTCTATCGAAAATACGGCTAAGGGAGCTTATGTCCTCAGCGATAGCGATGAAACGCCCGATATTATTTTGATAGGAACGGGTAGCGAAGTGCAACTGTGCGTCAAAGCAGCAGAAGTATTGAGCGGCGAAGGTAAAAAGGTTCGCGTAGTTTCGATGCCGAGTTGGGAATTGTTCGAGCAGCAAGACGCAGCTTATAAAGAGTCTGTTTTCCCCAAATCTGTCAGAAAGCGTCTCTCGGTTGAAGCAGGTACGAGCATGGGTTGGTGTCGCTATACAACTGATGAAGGCGCAAGCATCAGCGTCGATACCTTTGGCGCTTCTGCTCCCGATAAGGTTGTCTTCGAGAAGTATGGCTTCACGGTAGATAACGTGGTGGCAAAAGCAAAGGAAGTGTTGGGATAGGTTAGACTTTATTCCAGTTTTTAGATTTAAAAAGCCCTCTTATGAGAGGGCTTTTTAAATTGATATAATGTTTGAAAAGCATCCGAACAACTGCAAGTGATGCCTATAAATCTTCAATTTCTATCGATCTAATTTTTAATTCTTCCCCTTGAATAATTTTTAATTCGACACTGCCACAGCGATCGCAAATACCAAAAGGTCGATCTAGCTCGATCTTTGCGCCACAATGACAACAGCTAGCTAAACCAGGAGTTTCAATAATTTCTAAAGTTGCTCCTTCTAAAACAGTTCCTTGACAACAAATATCAAAGCAAAAACGAATTGCATCGGGCATAATTGCCGATAGTTGCCCGATTTCTAAGGTTACTTTTTTACGGATGCGCCTCCAGCATTTTCGCTCGCGATCGCGACAATATTTTGGGTAATTCCTAATTCGTGCATTTTTGGATTAAATAGATTTTTTGATGGTTAGGAGTTTAGCATCTGCTCTTCCCCTACGGATTAACAGATTCTGGGTAATTGATCGCCTACCAACATATCGACAATTCTGTCTGTCCCAAACATTGTTTCCATTAGCACTACTCCTGAAGGAGAATCAATGACTTCTCCGACAATGACAGCATTTTCACCAGCAGGATGATTTTTCATCGCGGCGAGAACCTTTTCTGCGCGATCGTAAGGTACGACTGCAACTAGCTTGCCTTCATTTGCGAGATATAAAGGATCTAATCCCAACAATTCACAAACTCCTTGAACTTCTTCTCTAACAGGAAGTGCTTGCTCGTACAAACGTATACCTACTTCTGAACTGAGGGCAAATTCGTTTAATACTGTCGCTAATCCTCCTCTAGTAGCATCGCGCATGGAATGAATTCCCGGACAAACAGCCAAAATCGCTTCTACTAAACCATTAAGCGACTGACAATCGCTCTCAATGCTACTCTCTAGCGCTAGTTCTCCTCTAGCTACGATAATCGCTGCACCGTGATCCCCCAAATTACCATTGACAATAATGACATCTCCTGGTAGGAGATTGGCAGCAGAAATATTAATCCCCGAACGAATTACGCCGACTCCTGTGGTGTTGATAAATAACTTGTCTGCCGAACCCCGATTAACTACCTTCGTATCGCCAGTAACAATCTTTACGCCGGCTAAATCGGCAGCTTGTTTCATACTTTGGACGATTTGACGCAGCGTTTCGACTGAAAATCCCTCTTCAATAATCATTCCGCAGGATAAATATAAGGGAATTGCGCCGCTTACGGCAAGGTCGTTAACCGTACCATTGACGGCTAATGCGCCGATATTACCCCCAGGAAAAAAAATCGGATCGATGACGTAAGAATCCGTGGTCAAGGCCAAGCGATCGCCCATTTCTCCCAATTGAGCTAAATTTACTCTTGCCTGATCTTCTAATTCCGATAATAAGGGATTATCAAAGCCACCGACAAAGATATCTTCAATCAAGTCGCGCATAGCTTTGCCACCACTACCATGAGCTAAGGTAATCGTGCGATCGTTGACTTTGGCATGACGACGACGAACCTTTTCGATTTTGTTAAATAAAGAGTGTTGAGAAAGATTAATAGTAGGATGAATGTTCATAATCATTAATTTGTTAAGTAAAGGCAATTTATGAATTCTCCCTACTCAATTGATAATGCAAAATATAAATATCTGCTCTAGTTTGTTGACTTTATTCTTTATACAAAACAACAGATGAGGGGAGTAGTTGCAAAAAATAACGTCGAGATGTTAAGTAACATTAATTAATATTTTGTTAAATAGCTTAGTAAACAAAATTAAAGAATCTTGTTAAGGTACAAAAGATAAAACTTTTCTGAAATTTTTAGCGATCGCCTTAAAAATAAGTTAAAAAAAGTCAATGTTTTTATAATTGTAATAATTTTTCAACTTGCCAAAGAGTCATTGGCTTAATTCAAGATTTGCAACTAAAAAGCTGATGACTCTTAGTAAGTGTTTTTAAGAATTGTTATTGTTGTAAGTAAATAACCAGGGGGGAAATTTATGACCGTAGCTGTCCCTAAAGAGAGAGAGACAAGCAAACCGACTGCTGCACAAAATCAAAAACCAAAAAAAAATTGGTGTACCTAAAGAAATTTATCCCAATGAATGTCGAGTTGCTGTTACACCCGATACAGCAAAAAAATTACAAAAATTAGGATTTGAAATATTAATTGAGACAGGCGCAGGAAAAGCAGCTAACTTTTCTGATGAAGCTTATATAGAAGCAAATTGCCAAATTGTGCCCGATACTCGAATGCTTTGGAACGAAGCAGAGATTATTTTAAAAGTGCGATCGCCGAACCGATGGAAGTAGAAATGCTTCCTGAAGGCAGAACCTTAATTAGTTTTATTTGGCCGGCGCAAAATCAAGAATTACTCGCTAAATTAAGCGATCGCCAAGCTACCGTATTAGCGATGGATGCCGTACCGCGCATCAGTAGGGCACAGAAGATGGATGCCCTGAGTTCGATGGCGAATATTGCTGGCTATCGGGCTGTCGTCGAAGCTGCCAATCACTTCGGGCGCTTCTTTACCGGACAGATTACAGCAGCCGGAAAAGTTCCTCCCGCTAAAGTTATGGTAATCGGTGCGGGGGTAGCGGGATTAGCCGCCATTGGAACCGCTAAAGGCTTAGGCGCGATCGTGCGGGCTTTCGATACCCGTCTTGAGGTCAAAGAACAAGTCGAAAGCATGGGCGCAGAATTCCTAGAACTCGATTTTAAAGAAGATGGATCGGGTGCGGGCGGTTACGCCAAAGTGATGAGTAAAGAGTTTATCGAAGCCGAGATGGCATTATTTGCCGAACAAGCCAAAGAAGTCGATATTATCATCACTACAGCCTTAATTCCAGGAAAACCCGCCCCGCGTTTGATAACCGAGGAAATGGTAGCGTCCATGAAAGATGGTTCCGTTATTATCGATATGGCGGCGGAACAAGGAGGCAACTGCGAAGTAACCAAGCCTAATGAAGTCTATCGCTACAAAGGTGTTACTATCGTCGGACTAACTGATTTGCCTTCTCGTATGGCAAGTCAATCGAGTCAGCTTTATGGAACGAATATATGGCACTTGCTCAAAGACATGGGCGGTGCAGACGATTACAAAGTCAATTTTGATGACGAAGTAGTTCGAGGTGCGCTGGTATTGCACGAAGGAAAAATTACCTGGCCGCCACCAAAAATTAATCCTCCTTCCCCCCAAGCAAAACCAACAACTCAAGCAAAAACAACTCCTGCAACCGTTAAAGAAACGCCAAAAAAGGGTAGCGGTTTACTTTGGATGGTCTTAGCTGGATTGGCATTATTAGGCATGGGAATCGCCGCACCGCCATCATTCCTGTCGCATTTTACTGTATTTATCCTGGCTTGTTTCGTCGGTTGGCAAGTAATTTGGAGTGTAACGCCAGCGCTACACACGCCATTGATGAGCGTAACTAATGCGATTAGCGGCATCATTATCATCGGCGGAATGCTTCAGATTTCGGGGCCTCTCAATTCACCGACAACCATTTTAGGCGCGATCGCGATTCTCGTCGGAACTATCAACGTTTCTGGCGGCTTCCTCGTTACTCAACGAATGCTCAAAATGTTCAAGAAATAACTGTTGTCCTTGGTTACTCGTGGAAGGAACAACAAAAGACAAAAACAAAACAAAAAATTATGTCCAATAGCTTAATTACAGTCGCATATATTGCGGCGATCGCCCTTTTTATTCTCAGCTTGGGCGGACTGTCAAATCAAGAATCAGCGCGTAAAGGTAACGTTTACGGTATCGTTGGGATGCTTCTCGCCTTTGGCGCTACCGCCTTAAGTTCTCAGGTAACGGGATACGGGATATTAATTTCTGTTATCGTACCAGGAGCTATTATAGGTGCGATCCTCGCCTCTCGCGTTGCTATGACCTCCATGCCAGAATTAGTGGCAATGCTGCATAGTTTTGTCGGTTTAGCCGCCGTTTTGGTCGGAATTGGCAATTATCTCAGTCCCGATCCTGCCTTGGTAGGGACAGAAGAAACCATTCACTTAATCGAAATCTATGTAGGGGTATTTATCGGGGCAGTAACTTTCACGGGTTCGATTATCGCCTTTGGAAAGTTACGCGCCATTATTAGCAGCAAACCCCTGATGTTACCCGCCCGCCACTTCCTCAATTTAGGGATGCTAATCGCGACTTTATGGTTGGGATTCCAGTTTATGACGACAGAAGTTCCTCACGGACTGCAACCCTTATTAATTATGACGGGAATTGCTTGTGTATTGGGGCTTCATTTGGTCGCAGGAATTGGCGGCGCAGATATGCCAGTCGTCATTTCCATGCTCAATAGCTATTCGGGATGGGCAGCCGCAGCAGCGGGCTTTATGCTCTCCAACGACCTTTTAATCGTCACTGGCGCGCTGGTGGGAAGTAGCGGTGCAATCCTCAGTTATATCATGTGCCGCGCGATGAATCGTTCCTTTATTAGCGTCATTTTGGGCGGTTTTGGCGAAGGTGCGAGCAAACCAGCCGCCAAAGGAGAACAACAGCCAGCGGGCGAAGCGAAAGCAACCACCGTTGAAGAAACTGCCGAACTATTGCGCAATGCCAGAAGCGTTATCATTACTCCTGGATACGGAATGGCAGTTGCCCAAGCACAACACGCCGTCTCGGAAATTACTAAGATTCTGCGCGATCGCAAAGTAAACGTCCGCTTCGGCATCCATCCAGTCGCAGGAAGACTTCCAGGACACATGAACGTCTTACTTGCAGAAGCAAACGTGCCCTATGATATCGTCCTCGAAATGGACGAAATTAACGAAGACTTCCCCGAAACCGATGTTGTACTGGTAATTGGGGCAAACGATACGGTTAACCCAAGCGCTCTCGAAGATCCCAGCAGTCCTATCGCAGGGATGCCCGTGTTGGAAGTGTGGAAAGCTGCCAATGTAGTTGTTATGAAGCGCAGTATGGCAAGCGGCTATGCTGGAGTCGATAATCCTTTGTTTTACAAAGAGAATACACAAATGCTCTTTGGCGATGCGAAGAAGAATGTCGATTCGATTCTCGTTAGCTTGCGAGAAAGTAAAGGAACAAGTGCCGATAAAGTCTTAGTTGCAAGCTGAGGAGTTATTCTTAGCTAAACTTTCACAAAATAGCGATCGCTCTACGTTACAAAATTCCTCTGATAACTTGCGATAATAAGATTCTTAGCTACGATCGCATAATAACTGTTTGGTAACTTAGAAGCGATCGCGAAACCTATGACAACTACAACAAATTTAGGATCTACACCGCCAGTTAATTCGGTCAGTCCTCTAACATGGGTTAAGAAAAATCTATTTAGTAGTTGGTTTAATAGCATTTTAACGATTCTCAGCCTTTTATTTATCTATTGGCTGGCATCGGGACTGATAAGCTGGGCATTTACGCAAGCACAATGGGGCGTTATCGGTGCTAATCTGCGCCTCTTTTTTGTGGGGTTGTATCCTGAAAGTTTAATTTGGCGACCTTGGATGACGCTTGGCATTATTGTCAGTTTAAGCGGTTTATCTTGGGGAATTTTAACGAGATCGGCTTTGCCGCTGCCCGGAGGGCAATCGCAAACCCTATTCACCAAAACCACGCTAATCGTTTTAGGCATTTTAGCCACTGTTAGTTTTGCGATTTCCATCTCTGCGGGAATTCAATCTAGCCTGATTCTGTTGGGAATGCTGTTGCTGTTGGTAGCTAGTGCAGTTGCAGGAAGACAAGTAGGAATGCGATTTCCTGCGATGGGGAGTTGGTTAGCTCTTGTTTGGCTATTAGCCTTTTTTGTCATGCTATGGTTGCTAGAAGGGGGATTATTCCTAAGACCAGTCAGACGAGACGATCTCAGTGGACTGATTCTCACGCTGTTTGCGGCTGTTGTTAGTATTGTCCTGTCTTTTCCCTTTGGTGTATTACTAGCCTTGGGAAGACAAAGTTCTTTACCTGTAATTCGCTGGCTGTCGATCGCCTATATAGAATTAATTAGGGGATTGCCTTTACTCGGCATTTTATTCATGGCACAAGTAATGCTACCGTTGGTATTACCCCCCAACGTTCGACCGGATCGCGTAGTACGCGCGATCGCGGGGTTTACGCTTTTTAGCGCTGCTTATTTAGCCGAAAACGTTCGCGGTGGCTTGCAATCGGTTCCTCGCGGTCAAATCGAAGCGGCTAAAGCATTGGGATTGAGTACGCCTTTGGTTTTAGCCTTCATCGTCCTCCCCCAAGCGATTAAAGCCGTTATTCCTACTATTGTGGGACAGTTTATTAGTTTGTTCAAGGATACTTCGCTGTTGGCGATTGTTGGTCTAGTCGATTTATTGGGAATTTCGCAATCGATTCTCGCCAGTCCAAAATATTTAGGACGCTACGGAGAAATTTATCTCTTCATTGCACTGATTTATTGGATTTTCTGTTATTCGATGTCTCTTGCTAGTAGAAGCTTAGAAAAACAATTGGGGGGAAGCAATCGTTAATCGCTAGTTGGTAAGATTGCAATCATCGGATTTTTTAGTTTAGTGCGATCGCAGTTTGCGAGTATTATCGACTAAACTTTGAGCAAAGGAGTCAAATCTCTGAGATAGTTTCTCATCTAGCAGTTTGCCTTCTGCATCAAAAGCTTTCCAGGCTTGTCCGACGGCAATTTGTTCTGGTATCGTCCAGGCATGAACCCATCTTAAAATTGTACGTAAATCATTAAGGGCATTACTGTTGGATTGTCCTCCCAAGATGCTAATTACTCCGGTTACTTTGTCAGATAATTCATCAAAACTCATCAAATCCAAAGTATTTTTAAGAACGCCGCTAACGCTACCGTGGTACTCTGGCGTAACTAATATCAGTCCGTCTGCTTCCTTAACAGTTTTTTGCAGTTTCTTTACGTCTGGGTAGTCTGGATATTCGTCTCCCCCGTTGCAAAAGGAAGAGACATATCTCTTAGATCTAGCGTTTTTACTTCTGCACCTAATGCGCGGACTCGCGTTGCAGCTATTTCGAGGGCTTGAGCGCTATAGGAGTCGGGACGTAAACTGCCACTTATACCTACTATCTTTACCATAGAATCAAGATCTCCTAGTTGTTCGAGAGTTTTATAGGTTTTAAGTCGAAGTCGTTATGACTATATATAACTTAACGGATTTCTCCTTACTTTGTCAAGATAAATCTTTATAAAGTAACCAAGAAATTACTAGAGTTTTGTTTGCATAAAGATTCAAGCTACTCCCCAAAATAGATAATGGGATCTCCCTTGAGAAATAAGGCTGACATCTCGTTACAGAATATGTAACGCTATTACCCTATGAACAAGAAAACAGGCATACTAGAGCAAAAGCTAGGCGATCGCATGACTATGCTGTTTAAAGATGCACGCGACTATCAAATCCTTTTTCTTTCAAGTTTTTTATTTTTAGGCATTCTGACGCGAGATTGGACGTTGCAGTTAAATTTAATCTGCGTACTGTTCGTAAGTTGTCTGCTGACTCAGGCGTTTTTCTCTGTTTTAGCGAACTTAAGCAATAGCCAGGAGGCAATATCGCGGGAGTATTTTATAAATTTATTATCGATTCCTTCGTGGCGCAGTGCCATAATTACAAGTCTAGGATTATGTTTGTTATTGCGAGGAAATCATGCTACAACTATGGCAGTTGCGGGATGTTTGGCAATTGCGAGTAAATTTCTTTTTCGTACTCAAGGAAAGCATTTTTTCAACCCAGCCAATTTTGGCATTATTTCTGCCTTAATTCTTACTCATGATGCCTGGGTTTCGCCTGGACAATGGGGAGCAGATTGGTGGTATTTGCTATTATTTATTGGAGCCGGAGGAATCGTTGTAAAACGAGTAGGACGCTGGGACACTTCAGCAACTTTTTTAGGCGCTTATCTTGGATTAGAAATTCTCCGCAATTTGTGGGTGGGATGGAGTTGGGATGTCCTGCAACACCAGTTAATGAATGGGAGTTTGTTGCTATTTGCTTTTTTTATGATTACCGATCCGCGATCGATTCCCAATGCTACAGCAAGTCGTATAATTTGGTCAGTTAGTTTAGCAATTCTTACTTTTATTCTTCAGCATACATTTTATATAACGACGGCTGTTTTTTGGTCGTTGTTTATTTTATCTCCTTTAACTATCTTTTTAGATAGGTTCTATTCATTTCCAAGGTTTTCTTGGCAACAAAATACAAATATAGCTTATCTAAAATTAAATTAAATACCTGCAACTTTAACCTAATAATATGAAAATATTTCGTTATGCGATCGCGCTATTTATTTGTTTAATTACTATCATTTTTTTAGCAAAACCTGCTTGGGCATTTTGTGGATTTTATGTTGCAAAAGCCGATAAAGCGCTTTATAATCAAGCTTCACAAGTAATTATTGCTCGCGATCGCGATCGCACGGTTTTAACAATAGCAAATGACTATCAAGGCGACGTTAAAGATTTTGCTATAGTTGTGCCCGTTCCCGTTATTTTAGAACAAAGTCAAGTACAAGTTGGCAACCCAAAAATTCTCGAACGATTGGACGAATTTAGCGCACCTCGATTAGTAGAATATTTTGACGAAAATCCTTGTGGATTTAGCCTACAACCAGAAGAAATGATGCGTCAAACTAGAGGCGCGCCGTCACCAGCTTCCTCAGTCAGTCAGCAAAATAGTGCATTGGGAGTAACCGTAGAAAAACAGTTTACTGTTGGCGAATATGACATTGTAATATTAAGTGCCAAGGAGTCAGATGGATTAGAAACTTGGCTCAAACAAAATAACTATAAAATCCCTCAAGGTGCGAGTCAATTATTACAGCCATACATTCGAGAGGGAATGAAATTTTTCGTAGCTAAAGTCAATTTAGAAGAGTATGTCAACACCAAGTTCCAATCGCTTCGTCCATTAATGATGGCTTATGAATCGCCTAAATTTAAATTGCCGATTCGTTTGGGAATGGTTAATGCTAAAAATACTCAAGATTTGATTGTTTATTTACTCTCTCCTCAAGGACAAGCTGAATTAACGAATTATCGTACTGTTAAAGTTCCTTCAGATATAGAAATTCCTGAGTTTGTTCGGCAAGACTTTAATAATTTCTATCAATCGATGTTTAAAACATCCTATGAAAAGACAGGAAAAAAAGTAGCTTTTCTAGAATATGCTTGGGATATGGGAAATTGCGACCCCTGTTCGGCACAACCTTTAAATATTGATGAATTAAGACAAGCAGGAGTATTTTGGTTAGATTCATCTCAGTTATCTAATATCTTTATTACTCGCCTTCATCTTCGCTACACTCGCGATAAATTTCCCGAAGATTTACAATTTCAAGAAACTGTCAATCGGCAATCATTTCAAGGACGATATATAATTCGTCATCCCTTTCAAGAAGAAGTGAGTTGTAAGGAAGCACAAAGTTACTATAACTCAGTAAAAGAAAGACAAGAAAATGAAGCACAAACCTTAGCAAAATTGACAGGATGGAACCTCGATAACATTCGCAGCAAAATCAATTTTATCTCGACAAAATCTAATGAATGGTGGAGAGGATTTGGGCGTTAAGTTAAACAAAGGAACTCTTTGACAAGCTTACGAACTTGGTAGTTCGACAAGACCATATTGCTCTAATGATTCTAAAGAAATATCTGGTAGATTGCAAAGCATTTCATCCCATTGACTGTAACTTTGTAATGCTTCGACAACAATCGGTAATGGTTCTGCAAAAATATTTTGAAAGTTAACTTCCCCAACCAGTCGAATGGCATAGGCTAGTTTCTCTTGTGGGGGTACGAACTGAGCGTCAATATCTTGACGATTTCCCCGTGCATCAATACGATACCAACCAACTTCAGGCAAGTAAACTGCATTGTAACCATGCAAGCTATAAGGTTCGCCATCATCACGAACGCTTAAGCGCTGATAGCAAAAACCTGTTGGAATTCCATTTGCTCGTAATAGTGCTGCTAATAAATGGCTCTTAGCAAAGCAATAGCCTGTTCTGTATTTAAGTACATCTGAGGCGCGACAAGTAACGGGATTCATCTTGTAATCAGAACTATGTCGGATTTCATCGCGAACCCATTCAAAACAGGCTTTAGCAACTGCTGTGGAGGTTGGTTGTTCTGCGGCAATCTGTTTGGCAAGTTGCAAATGGTAGGATGGTTCCAGTTGATGACTTTGCTAACTTGGAGATATTCTTTCATAAGCGCTAAGAAGATAATGGCAGCGAATATTTTTTTGGCTAGCGGATAGTTAATTTTTAAGATAACAGTTTGCGATCGCGCTCTTGCACGGTGGCAAAGTCGAGCCTCAATCAGCGATCGCACATTCAAGTTAAATTATTCCTAAAAATAAAGATTTAAGCGTTGGTGTGAATTTTGACTCGCGTTAGGGAATACTAAAACTGCCGATCGCGATAACTGTCACGATAATTCTTGCGGTACGATAACGAGCCATAGTAAAGATTCAATACGTCGCGTTTCTAATTCTCTTGCCGCTCGAACCAAAAGATTTGCTTGACTTTATGGAATACTCTATGAAAACTCTCATAAGATTAAAAAAGTAAATAGTTCTGAAACTATGCAATCTAAAATGTCAGAATCCCAATATTTTTATAATAAATCGTCAATAAGCTCTGCTGAATGAATCGCCAGCAAATACTCTGATAAATTGTAAAAACTAAATTTACATTTTTTTCAAGATTTTCCTTTCATCCATCTAAACTCTTATAATTTTCAGGAATTGGCTTTATGAGTACTCAGTTCAATAACTCGTCTAATGCTAATCAGTCTAATACCTTTGCCAAAGGTCGCAGTTCCTTAAATAACTATACTCAAGTCAGTTCGAGCAAGCAGTTATCTGCACAATCGAGAACCAGCATCAAACCATCATCCCAACATCAGCCAAAGCCAAAATCTCCTACTGCCTCGACAAAAAACGCTAAGACTAGCATCCGTCAATGGTTTGACAATCTTCCCATCGCTCGCAAACAATTGCTACTTGCCGGAGCGTCATTAATCTCGATCGCGGGACTCGTTGGTATTAGTAGTATAGTTATTGCTAACGGTTTGCGAGACCAAGTGCTACAACAAGCAAAGTCGGAAAACGCAGTTGTAGATATCAACTACAAAATTAAAATCAACCAAATGGGTTTTGGTTTCCGAGGTCAAGCCGATAACACGGCGATTATCCAAGCAGCAACTCAAGCAGCTAAAGGCAGCGCCATCAATCCAGCACTACAGAATCAAGTCAGAAATATTCTTAAAAACGAAGTCAGTCGTCGAACTATGGAATATGCCACCCTAGTAGACAAAGATTTCCGCATTCTCGTCAGTGCTAACGCCAACCGCAAAGGAGAAGTTTTCAATCCCAACGGCCTAGTAGCAGAAGTTTTTCGAGATACCAGACAAATTAAAGCTAGCGCGCTCGTTAGTGCCCAAGAACTCAAAAAAGAAGCCCCACCTTTACCCGATAGCTTTGACGACCCCGAAGCGCTCATCCGTTATACGATTACTCCTGTATTCGACCCAGCTACTAAAGAACCGATCGCTGCCTTAATTTCAGGGGATATTGTCAATGATAAATTACCTATCGTAACCAATACGTTAAAAGCCTTCAATGGAGGCTACAGCGCTCTTTATATGCGCCAACCTAACGGAGAGTTTGCCTTAGCTACTGGTTTACACCAAACCGAAGGAAACAGCTTAGATGACGCGAAAAAGAATAATCCCTTACCCGATACATCTATTCTGACAAAAGCCGTCGCAACCCCAGGCGAAGCAGTTGCACAAGAGATGAAGATTGATGGCAACAATTACGCAGTCTCGGCGTTAGCTATTCCCAACATTTATAAAGAAGAAGCAAGTGGGCCAGTTCCCATACAAGGAAAAGGCGAACCCGTTGCTGTTTTAGTTCGAGGAACCCCAGAAACCAACATCGAAGGCATACTTTGGAATAGTTTATTAACTCAGTTGGGATTGGGGCTAATTATCATAGCCCTTAACCTAACGTTAGCATTGATTATCGGACGCGCGATCGCCAAACCAATTCAAGGCTTGCAGAAAACTACCCAAAAATTTGCCAGTGGCGATCGCAACTCTCGCGCCGAAGTATCGTCAACCGATGAAGTCGGTCGTTTATCATACACCTTTAACCAACTCGCCGATAGCATTGCAACCAATGAAAATGCTCTTAGAGAAGAGGCGGCTAAATTAGAACAAGCTCGCCAAGACACCGAAAAACTTGCCGAACAGGAACGCCAACGCACCGAAGCGCTTCAAAGGGAACTCATGGGATTCCTTGCTAACGTAGAAGAAGCTTCTCAAGGAAACTTAACGGTGAGAGCAGATATTACCGCTGGTGAAATCGGCATCGTTGCTGATATGTTTAACACGGTTATTGAAAGCGTTCGAGATCTCGTCGGTCAAGTCAAACAAGCCGCCCTTCAGGTAAACAATTCCGTCGGCAAAAATGAAACAGCTATTCGCCGACTATCTGATGAAGCTCTCAGTCAATCCTCTCAAATTAGCCAAACCCTCGATTCTGTCGAGGCAATGACTCGCTCTATCCAACAGGTCGCCAATAACGCACAAACAGCAGCAGAAGTCGCCCGTAGTGCCTCGGTGACGGCTCAATTGAGCGGAGAGGACATGGATATGACAGTAAGCAGCATCTTACAATTGCGAGAAAACATCTCTGAAACGGCTCAAAAAATTAAGCGACTCGGCGATGCGTCCCAACAGATTGCTAAGGCAGTATCTTTGATTAACCAGATTGCTATGCAAACTAACTTACTCGCTGTCAATGCAAGTATCGAGGCAGCGCGTGCGGGAGAAGAAGGTCAAGGTTTTGCTGTAGTTGCTGCTGAAGTCGGTCAACTTGCTTCTCAATCTTCTGCGGCGACCAAAGAAATTCAACAAATTGTTAATTCAATTCAACAAGAAACTAATGCTGCTATCAAAGCGATGAAAGTTAGTACCAATCAAGTAGAAGAAGGCTCTCGAATGGTTGAGAAAGCCAAACACAGTCTTGAGAAGATCGTAGAAGTCTCTAGCGAAATCGACCAGTTACTTCAATCTATTTCTCAAGCTACTATTTCTCAAGTAAATACTTCCGAAATGGTAACGCAGTTAATGGAAGAAGTCGCCCAGGTTTCTGAAAAAACTTCTAATTCTTCTTTACAAGTCTCTAGCGCCTTGCAAGAAACGGTCGAAATTACCAAACAACTGCAAGAGTCTGTTGAAGTCTTTAAGGTTGCATGATTTGGGAATTAGGAAGACTTTTTCAGCGACCAGTCTACTATTTTAACTAAATGTTGCAATTCATCCCGTCACCAAGCTACGCTGTGGTGACGGGACGGGGCTTTTAAACGCCTGGGAAACCACAGGCGACAGCCCCTCATGAATTGCAACCAGTAAAATTGACGTGCGTAGCACACCTTATTCGTACATCTTATGTTATGATAACAACAGTAAACAGAAGGTCGAAATGTTTAGAGTTG
>JAAUUT010000084.1 GCA_012031035.1 Candidatus Altimarinota bacterium
ATTTGTAGGCACGTTCAGTCATGCCTCACATTTTACCACACTTTTTGTAAACTTAGTTGGAGGCAGCGTTTCCTCTCACGGTAAGGCTTGCGCCTGTACCGTGAGTCTCCACGCTGAAATCAGATGATTAGCGCAACATTTCCCCTACTGTTAATCGCGTTCCGTTGACAAAATCCCAGCCAGAACGAGGAGGTTTCCCGGCTAATTGAACCTCTCGTAACAATAATAATCCATCGCTCGTTTGCACGATCGCGCCTAAATTTTTTATAATACTAACGATTTCGCCCGGACTGCCTTTGAGAGAAGATAAAGCGTTCCATTGCTGTTGTAGTTTATCGAAATCGGAAGGAAGTTGCGCCCAATAATCTTCGCCTAACGGGACGGTTGCCGTGACTTTTAAGGATTCTTCTCGAAAAGAAGTAACGCAATTTGGATACAGACCCCTGATTCGATTGTGAATTGCGATCGCGCTTTGCGACCAATCGATAACATAATCTGATTTTTGAATTAAGGGAGCATAAGTTGCCTGGTCGGGGTCTTGGGGAATCGGTTGAATCTCTCCTCTTTCTAATTTAAGCAGCGTTTCAATTAACAAATCTGCGCCTTGACGAGAGAGAATTTCTCCAATTTGATGGGCATTATCTAATAAACCAATGGAAGTATATGCTTTTAATAGCATTGCTCCCGTATCCATGCCTGCATCCATCAACATCGTAGTAATTCCCGTTTCTGTGTCACCGTTACAGATACTCCACTGAATCGGTGCAGCGCCGCGATATTTAGGCAGAATCGAACCGTGAACGTTAATACATCCTAGCCTTGGCATCGCCAAAATTTCTGTCGAAAGAATTTGTCCGTAAGCAGCAACCACAAAAACGTCTGCTGAAGCTTGTTTAAGCCAATCTAGGGTATCTCGATCTTTTTTGATGCGTTTGGGTTGCCAGACGGGAATTTGATGTTTTAGCGCCAGCTTTTTAATGGGTGAAGGCGTAACTTGACCGCCTCGACCTCTCGGTTTATCGGGTTGGGTGACAACAGCAACGACATCAAAATTGTCACGGACTATTAAAGCTTCTAAAGTTGGAATGGCAAATTGTGGCGTTCCCAAAAAAATAACTCGCATAATCTTTGTAGCAAAATGGAATAAGAAATAGTATTATCTGCTCAGAATGATATGTTGCAGTTCCAGATTCGATCGGATAGCGATATTCCCGCCTCAAAACAATTATTTGACCAAATCCGCTTTGCGATCGCCTCTCGTCAATATCCTCCCGGTCATCGGTTGCCCAGTACGCGACAGCTAGCCATGATGACGGGACTGCACCGCAATACTATCAGCAAAGTGTATCAACAATTAGAAGAATCTGGATTAGTAGATTCACTAGCGGGTTCGGGAATTTATGTGAAGATGAGCGATCGCGAAAGCTCAAAACAACTAAATTCGCCTCTTTTTCAACAATATCCCGAAGCTAGCCAACTTATTCGCAAAAGTCTTGACAATCTACTTTCACAAGGGTTAACCCTTTGTCAAATCAGAGAATTTTTACTCGAAGAAATAGACTGGCGCTTGCGTTCTAGCGCTCAAGTCCTAGTAACAGTACCGAGTAGCGATATTGGGGCAGGAAAATTAATGCTTCTGGAGTTGCAGCAATCCCTTAACATTCCCGTACAACTAGTTCCCATTGAAGAACTACCGCAAGTATTGGCACAAACTCAATCGGGAACCGTCGTCAGCAGTCGTTATTTTATCAGCGATGTCGAAGCGATCGCAGCACCTTACGCAATTCGCGCGATCGCCGTTGATATCCACGACTACACCCAAGAACTGGAGATTGTTAAAAAGTTGCGCAAGGATAGTCGTTTGGGAATTGTCAGTCTCAGCGAAGGGATTTTGAACATCTCCGAAATTTTAGTTCACAGTTTGCGAGGTGATGACATTCTGGTAATAACTGCCCAAGCTGGCGATACGGAAAAATTAAATGTTTTGATTCGGACTTCTCAAACCATTATCTGCGATCGGGCCAGCCACGCGATCGTCCAAAAAGCGATCGCTACCGCAAGAGACGATCTCATTCGTTTTCCAGAACTCGTCATTAGCGAAAACTATATCGGAGAAAAATCCATTAACCTACTCAAGCGAGAATTAGGCATAGGTCATCAAGAATAAACTTCTTGCTTTTATTTGGGGAAAGGGAAAAACATACATTTATCTTTTCCCCTTTCCCTACCACTGCTGCGAAATCTTATCTAATTTGCTCGACTAAAGATTTCATTTCTTCGGTATCTAATCTCGCTCCATAGCGGGTTACAATGCGAGAAGCCGCAACAGAAGCTAATTTACCAGCCTTATCGTAACTTAAATCGTGAGTCAGACCATAGAGAAAAGCACCTGCATACATATCGCCAGCGCCAACAGTATCGATCGCCTTGACTTTTTCGGTTTCGATTTCAATAATCTTTTGACCGTCATAAATTAGCGATCCTTGTGCGCCGCGCGTAATCGCAAAACCTTTGGCGAGGGTTTGCAAATAAGCGATCGCGTCGGAAATTTCATTGCTTTGAGCCATTTTGAGCGCTTCTGCTTCGTTGGAAAAGATAAAATCTAAACCCGAACCAATAATTTTTAATAATCCTTCTTTAAAAAATTCCACCATATTCGGATCGGATAGAGAAAGAGAGGTTTTCACCCCGGATTCGGTCGCGATTTCCCGCGCTTTGATAGCAGCAGCAATGGCAGTAGGAGAAGTTACGAGATAGCCTTCGATATATAGATATTCAGACTCAATTAACGCTTTGGGAACGAGTTCGGCTTCTGATAAACTTCCTGTAATGCCTAAAAACGTATTCATCGTGCGATCGGCATCGGGCGTTACCATAACCAAACATTTGCCTGTAATTCCGCGATCGCCGTTGTGTAAATTCGTATCCAACCCGCAACGTCGCAAATCTTCTAAATAAAACGTTCCACTTTCATCATTGGCAACTTTACAAGAATAAAAACCTTTACCTCCTAACTGCGCGATCGCTACCATCGTATTCGCCGCAGAACCGCCGCCACTTTTCTTACAGTTTAAACCATGTACTCGCTCCATGATTTCGGTTTGGCGAGCTTCGTCTACCAAAGTCATCACTCCCTTATCAATGTTCAACTGTTGTAAAAATTCGGGAGTTACTTCTAATTCCATATCGACTAAAGCGTTCCCAATTCCGTATACGTGATATTTGCCCATAATTTGAATCTGTTTATCGATCGATGTTAACTTTTTCTACCTTCCTTTTCCAATGAAGGTAGTCTGTACTATGCAGTATCTCCTGTTAGCGAGATACCACGATACCACTTCAATACCAGATTTTAAGATCAAATCTTGGTTAGCTCGGTAGGAAAGAAAAAGACTTCGATCGAAATAACTCGTAATTAACGCATTTCAATTACGAATTTGAGTGCAACCTTTTAACAAATTGTTTGCTTTTCCTAACTCCCCGGGTAGGATTCGAACCTACGACCAATCGGTTAACAGCCGACCGCTCTACCACTGAGCTACCGAGGAATGCTGACAACAGTCTCTTATTATAGCGATAGTTTTAATTATTTTCAAGAGGTTAATTGTTAAAAAGTTTTAAGAGGGATCGCTTTTTCATGAGCGATCGTTAAAATCGAGAAATTGGATAACGCTTGGCAATCGATCGCAAAGCAAGACATTCAACCTTTGTATGAGATTTCTTTTAATTGAAGATGATGCAATTTTAGCCGAAAGCTTAGCAGAATCGTTAATTAATCAACGTTATGCTGTAGATATTGTCGGCGATGGAGAAGTGGCTTGGCAACAGATAGTCGCAATCGATTACGATCTCGTGCTATTGGATATAATGTTGCCTAAGATAGATGGAATTACGCTTTGTAAGCAACTGCGCGATCGCGGTTTTTTAAGCCCGTCCTTATGCTAAGTGGTTGCAATACTAACACCGATAAAATCCTTGGATTGGATGCGGGAGCCGATGATTACATCATCAAACCTTTCGATTTATTAGAATTATTTGCTAGAATTCGGGCTTTATTGCGTCGCGGGGGAGCTTGTTTGCCTTCTATTTTAACTTGGGGAAGTTTGCGACTCGATCCGAGTACCTTTGAAGTTACCTACGCAGGGAAACCGCTTCCTTTGACTCCCAAAGAATATTCGATTTTAGAACTTTTAATGCGCTACGGTCGGCGCGTTATTAGTCGCAGCGTTATTATCGAACATATCTGGTCGTTAAAAGAACCTCCAACCGAAGAGACAGTTAAAACTCATATTAAAAGCTTACGGCATAAACTAAACTCGATAGGCGCTCCTAAAGATGCGATCGAAACATTACGCGGTATCGGTTATCGATTAAAACCGTTTTCTTAATAATAAGATTAGGCAGGAATCACCTAAATGCTCAGGCTGCTAACTTATACTCCATGTATTGTCCCATCAGCGTTAACTGATGCTCTTTATCCCAGGCTAACACGCTGCGCAAACGGCGATCGCCGCCCATCGAAAGTTTTCTTCATACGCAACGGTTTCGTCTCCTAATGTCGTTATTCCTTCATAGAAAGTACGAATTAACATATGGTCGGGAGAAGGCATTTCTACTCGACTAGCAACAGGTTTATCGGTGACGTACCCTCTATCTCGATAAAGCCAACCGGGCGTTGCTGAATTAGGATAGGATTTGGAAAAGTCACCCAAAGCGATCGCGTCAACCAAAAAAGAGAAATGAGCCAAAGTCATCTTCTGCAATGTCAGTCATGTAAATGTAACCATATCCGTAAAAACGGCTTTAACAAGGGAAAACAAAACTATATTTGTGTTAATTGCCATCGCCAGTTGATTATCGACTACAATCCACATAAAGGTTATTCCGACGAGTTTAAACGTGAATGTTTAAAAATGTATGTCAATGGAATGGGTTGGCGAGCGAGCGATCGAGTTAAAGGAGTTCATCACACGACTATAATTACTTGGGTCAAAAAAGTAGGAGAATTACTTCCAGATGCTTATGAACCACAAACCATTCCAGAAGTCGGCGAACTTGATGAGTTAGAAACTTTTATCGGGTCAAAAAAAACAAAATCTGGATTTGGACAGCAGTAGATCGCTTTAAACAAGGTATTTTGGGATGGGTTACAGGCGATCGTAGTTCAAAAACATTTCAATCTCTGTGGAAGATTGTCAAACAATGGCAGTGTTATTTTTAGGTTACAGATGGTTGGAGCGTCTATCCTAGTTTTATTCCTGATGAGGAGCAAATTATCAGCAAAACTTACATGACTAGAGTGGAGGGAGAAAACACAAGATTAAGACATTATCTTGCCAGATTACACCGCAAAACTCTTTGTTATTCTAAATCGGTAGAAATGTTAAAGCACTCTATTTGCTTATTAATTCATTATCTCCGATTTGGGGATGTTCCTGTTCCCTATCGTTTTATATCTTGAGCTAGCAACTTCGTCACGAGCAAGCGGCTGAGATCACAAAGGTTTAGATTTCACGATTGGTTTGTTTTTATGTTTGAAACTGTGGGCTATCATTATATTCGCGATCGCGAATGTTAGTTTGAGCGATCGCAGTCGTGTTAAAACCCTATCCTGATTCAGCAACGCCCAATAAAAATATCTTGAGATGTGTGTGGTGTATTGACTATAACTGCTGGTCTTACTTTTGAACTAGATAAATCTGAAAAAGGATAGCGAACCAGGATAATGTCATTTTTTGAGTAGTTGCTCATAAACATCATCCTCTGTGTTGTCCCAGATAGTATCGAGTGAAACTTGGCTAGTTTGGAGCCAAAATTGAGTCTCATCATCTGGTAGAAGTGTTACCAAAACTCTTGCTCCTTCAGGAAGTTCTGACGCTTCTAGTAACTCTATTTTTCCTTGACGAACATTAGCCCACAAAGTTTTTAGCATATTTACCTAACATTAATAGTTACAATTTTAGTTTAGTTTAATGCGATCGCTCGTTTTAGCAAGAGGTTAAATTTTGGAGTGCGATCGCGAAGTTAGCAATCTTTCTTTGGAAAAAGAAATTAATACAAAAATAGCAGAAGCATTTTGGAAGTTATTACTAGTTTAAGTTCTATTGCGATCGCTCGTTTTAGCTAATTAAAATATTTCTATTCTGAGATAGGTACGTTAAGGAAAGCTTCTGTATCATCAACAAGAAGATCTATCTTGTTGATGCCTTCAGGGATAGACATCCAAACATAACCATCTGACGAACCTCCTTGCGGTACATCGTACCTCATCATAATATTTCCGGTCGAACGCTTAATTCTCGACCTATCTATCTCTGTCCCTTCTCTTCTTGCACGCTCTCTTTCTTCATCTTCAACCACTTCATTATAGGATTCGTAAGTTTGACTTGTATCGGGATTTCGCGCTTTTGTATGGTTTAATATGATAGAACCTCCCGATCTTACTTTAAGTCTGCGAAATCGCATTTGCACGTTTACAACATCTCGCTTTCCCGTTTCTGGATTTTGAATCCGCTTGACAGCTAATAACTCAACCTCTGCCTTACCTCCGAACGCAGGTCGAACAAATTGTCCGGGTTGAATTGCTTTATTGACTTGTTGAGTTTGTTGAGATGGGGGAGTTGTAGCAGTGTTATCTGCTGGGCGCGACTCAAGAGTAGAATTATGCACAGGCGACGGTTCGGAAGTAACCAGCGATTTTTGCATAGAGACATTAAGTTGGTTAAAGCTTTGCTGTAATTGGAAGTTTTGCACGATAGCAAAGCCTGTTATGCCCAGCGCGAGCGCAGATAAGAAAATGGCTATGCTTGACAAAAAAGCATTTATACCCATTCCTTCGATCGATTTGTTGGTTGGGGACGAGCGGTTATTTTTTTTTAACATAAGTTATTTATTGACAATTGCATAGGTAATTTTGGAAATATTTGGTCATTAAAATTTTAATCAAACAATTTTTTCAGAAATTTTAAACTTTTTTCATAATACTTTAACGGTTTTCTATTCTGAAATTGGAACTTTCAAGAATTCTGCTGTCTTCGGAATAAACAGATCTACATTTGAAACTCCTTCAGGGATACTCATCCACACATAACCATCAGCCGATGCGCCTTTTTTTATTAAACCTATGATTATAGTTCCGGTTGAACGGTCGCTTCTGGAACGATCGACCTCCGTACCTTCTCTTTTTGCGCGTTCTTTTTCTTCGTCTTTAACCACTTTATTATAGGATTGATAGGTTTCACTGGTATCAGGATTCCGCGCCACTGTTTGCTCTAATGAAATCAAATCGGTTACTCCTCCTCCTAGGCGATGAATTCGTATTTTTACGTTCACAACATCTCGCGCTCCCGTTTCTGGATTTTGAATGCGCTTGACTGACAGTAATTCAACCTTTGCCTCATTTTTAAAAGCATATTGGACAAATTGACCGGGTTGTATGGTGGTATTAGCCTGTTGAGTCGGTTGAGGTGAGGGAACTGTAGTCGTGTTATCTGCTGGCGGCGATTCAGAAGCAGCAAGCGAGTTCTGCACGGAGGCATTGAGTTGACTAAAGCTTTGCTGTAATTGAAAGGTTTGAGCGAGGGTAAAGCCTGCGCCCCCTAGCGCGAGTGCAGACAAGAGAACAGCTACACTCGATAAGAAAGTATTCATGACTCTTCCTCTTTCTGGTAGATCTATCGAGAATGATTGTCTATTTTGTCTCAGAATAGTTAATAATCGGCGATCGCCTTTTTCACTTTTTCAACAGTTGCGATCGCGATTTCCAGATCTGATTTATCCAAACTCAAGCTTTTGCGGGTTATCTTAGCAAAATATAGCTTTTGATTTAACTCCTACCATGCTTAAAAATCAGCCAATAAGCAAGTAGTAGCGCGTTTAGTCTAATTTGTTGGGTTCGCCAAATAAAAGAAAGCTTTATTGAAAAGATGTTTTGGAGATCGCTCTACCACGCTTTCTAATATACAAGGTTGGGTTAAGGTCACGAAACCCAACATTTAGCAACTCGTTGTTAGGTTGAGAAACGAACCCCAACATACTACCATTATATAATAAGTTTTTGTATGTCATAAGAGTCCTCAAACCTAATAGATTTAAGCGGTTTTAATCCACGTATTTCAACCAAGGGAGCTTGTAATCGATGAAACTCTATTACGTCACGCTCAACACCGCAGAAGAAGCTCATCAAATTAGTCAGGCTTTACTTTCTCAACAGTTAGCTGTCTGCACCAACTGGTTTCCCATCACTTGTGCTTACCGTTGGGAAGGGAAAATTGTCTGTGAACCCGAAACGGTGCTGCTCGTCAAAACTCAGTCTGGCTATCGAGAAGAAATCGAGCAGGTAATTCGCCAGCACATTACCTATACAAATGTAGTGGCAGAAATCTCGACTGAATCAATCAACAGCGACTTTCAAACTTGGCTAAACGCCGAAGTGCCCATGAAATCTCTCACAAGAGCTAAGATAAGCTGACCAGTATCCAACGACTATTAGTTTAGTTGATTGGGGTCAACGGTGCAGATGGAGGAGTAGCCGATTAAATTGGCGATCGCCGCCCTTAAAATATTACTGTTCTATAGTTAGTTTAATGCGATCGCTCGTTTTAGCAAGAGGTTAAATTTAGTTGACTGAATTTATTGTAGGTTGGTGTTTAGCGATCGCGAAACCCAACATCTATAAGCTTTTTAGAAAATATTTAAATTTTGAAATGCGATCGTGATTTCTAAATCTGATTTATAAAATATAAAGCTTGTGTACGCTATTGTAGCAATTCTCTAAGAAATGATTATTCTTCAAGTTCAATCTGAGCAAGGATATAAACAAGAATACTGGTAGATTGCTGCTTAAATAAAAAATATTCAAATCGCGATTTTATTCCTTTTTTTTGTTTCAGTTGGTTGTCAAGTTTTTTTATAAATTCTTTGTTTGTTTCTTCCAGACATTTTCGCACTAGTTTACAAGTTCTCTCATGTGAATTTTTTGGTAAAAAAATTATTTGAATATTTTTTGCAACTAAGTTTAACAAATATTTAAACATTACATCTATAAATTTATATTATTTTTACACTATTGCAATTTAACCGGATTATTAAAAATGGATTTTCTAACTTTCTCTAAGTTCGATTTTTGCAGTTTGTAACGATTGAAATTCCTCTGTTTCCATTCGGGCTAAATGAGTGGCAGCTTCGGCTAGTTGAAGAGAAAGATTCATTCGTCTGCGTTGGTCTTTTTCTTGCCACAGTTCGGTTGAAAGTAGCTTAACTCGATAGCGATAAGCTTGCAGGGAATTTGGGTCGAGAATGTTAATTGAAGTCATTTTTCTTTCTATTTACTGCTGTACTAAAAGAGTTCTAATATTTAATAGCACCCGTTCGGGTTCTAAATAATTAAAGGAGATTTGAAGCAATTCGGATTGTGTTATCAGCGCAACATCAAATTGAGCAAGTGGGGGTTCTACTAGTTCATGTCTAACTTTTGCTGTATATTGTCCGGCTTCAAGATTATCAAAAAAGTATCAGCAAAGAGCAAACTAACTGTTTGTTCTCCAATAATTTGCTCGCCAAGTTGAAGAATAGCCACAAAAGGAATCCCACCAATAGAAGTTAGTGCATTCCCATTTTGATTTCTGGTAACGATAGAAATAACAGCCATTAACAATTACTGTAATTTTAAACAATTATTGGCTTGGAAGTTTTATCTCGTTGTTGGGCGATCGAGGAAATTAAACGCGATATTTGCCTTTATATAACGTCATTATAGGATTATCCTCAATAAAAGCGTAGAGACGCGAAATTTCGCGTCTCTACATAAATTATTGTTCTATTGTTAGATTACCCAAAGCGATCGCGAATTATTCAATCCCTTCGATTCGATCTTCAACCTCCTGATACAACTCTCTCAAACGGTCTAAATTATCTTCGCTGGTTTCCCAATAACCGCGACCGTTAACTTCGAGTAACGTACCGACCATTTTGCGGAAAGAATTAGGATTCATATTCATCAGACGCTTACACATATCCTCATCTTTGATGAAGGTTGTATTAACATCCTCATAAACCCAATTATCTACCGCATCAGCAGTTGCAGACCAACCCATCGTATTGACGAGACGCTTCGAGAGTTCCCTTACGCCTTCGTAACCGTGACTCAGCATTCCTTCGTACCATTTAGGATTGAGTAGCTTCGTCCGCGCGTCCAAGCGAACGGTTTCCGATAAAGTACGGACTTGTGCGTTAGCGGTAGTCGTATCTGCGATGTATGCAGTGGGTTTTTTGCCATCGTCGCGCAAGTTAGCGACGACTTTGGTGGGGTCGGAATCGAAGTAATGAGAAACGTCAGTTAGACTAATTTCCGAAGAATCGAGATTTTGGAAGGTTACTTCCGCCGTTTTTAATGCAGCTTCAAATACCTTGCGATCGTCTTTCATTATGCCAGGATTGTCGGAGTCGAAGGCAAAAGATTTGCGATTGAGATACATATCCTGAAGTTCTTTTTCTTCTTCCCAACTGCTGTTTTCTACGGCGAGGTTGATGTTAGAAGAATAAGAACCTGAAGCATTAGAGAAGACGCGAGTCGCTGCTTGACGCAGATTAATTCCCATTTCCTGCGCTTGTTCTAATGCGTGTTTGCGGACATAGTTCATTTCCAAGGGTTCCTCTGCTTCTGCGGCGAGTTTAACCGCTTGGTCGAGGAGGTTCATTTGGTTGATGAACAGGTCGCGGAAAACCCCAGAACAGTTAACAACTACGTCGATACGAGGACGACCCAATTCTTCGAGAGAAATTAACTCTAACTTATTCACTCGTCCCAAGGCATCGGGAACGGGTTTAACCCCAACCATCCACATAATCTGTGCCAAAGATTCCCCGTAGGTTTTGATATTATCGGTTCCCCAGAGGACGCAAGCGATGGTTTCGGGATATTTACCGCCATTATCGATTTTTTGTCGCGCCAAAAGACGATCTACGACGATTTTCGCCGATTTAACCGCCGCCATCGTGGGGATGGATTGGGGATCTAAGGCGTGGATATTTTTACCCGTAGGAAGAACGTCGGGGTTGCGGATGGGGTCGCCACCAGGGCCAGGGATGACGTATTCGCCTTCTAATGCTTTTAGCAACGCGCCGAGTTCGTTATCGGCGCAAACCTGTTCTAAACAGAATTCGAGATATTCAAATAGGGGTTTTAAGGCATCTTGGTCAACTTTGGGATAACCCGATTGATGCAACGCATCTACCCAAGGCGCTTTTTTGCCAATGTTGAAGAAGTTGAGTTTGGAAATCATCGAAACTCGTCCGTCTGCGTCTATCTGCGCTTTAACTAAGGCAGCAACGGCGGCGCGAGTTGCTAGGGTAATGTTTTGTAGTAATTCAACGTCTTCGAGTATGCCTTTGTCGCTATTTTGGTAAATTTCGTCGATATTGCGTCCGATACTATTAGCAATGATGCGAGGTAAGGAAAGAATTTGTTCCTCTTCGCGATCGAGACTCGCTATATTAACTAAAGTTGCGATCGCTTCTTCTGCACTCGGCGGTTTCCCAATGACGTGCAATCCACAAGGCAACAAGCGCGATTCGATTTCCATCAGCTTGCGATACCCCAAACCGACAACATTGTCTCGTTCATCAGCAGTCATATCCTGCGCGTTTGTTTCTGGCAGGGCAATATCTTTATCCAAATTGCACAACCGCGCCTTATCTAAAATCGTATCCACAATCGATACGCCACGTCCCGTATCTTTAAGGGTTTGATAAGAAGCAATTAACTCGCTAAGTTCCTTCAATCCTTTATACAATCCTGCATTTTCGGCGGGAGGCGTTAGATAGGAAATGGTTTCGGCATAGCTGCGACGCTTAGCAATGGTTGCCTCGGAAGGGTTATTTGCTGCGTAGTAATACAGGTTAGGAATGTTACCGATGAGATTGTCGGGGTAACAATCGCCAGACATACCCATCTGTTTGCCAGGCATGAATTCTAAAGATCCATGAGTTCCGAAGTGCAAAACAGCATCCGCTTTCCAAACTTGGTTAAGGTAGGTATAGTAAGCGGCGAAACCGTGGTGGGGACTGGCGGAACGGGAGAACAACAAGCGCATGGGATCGCCTTCGTATCCGAAAGTCGGTTGTACGCCGATAAAGACGTTACCAAATTGCTTGCCATAAATTAATAGATTTTGTCCGTCGCTGTTGAGATGTCCCGGTGGCGGGCCCCAATTTTCTTCTAAGCGGACTGAATAAGGGGTCAGGCGTTCGTATTGTTCTACCGACATCCGATAGGCAATATTTAATTCTGGACTTTTATATTGCGCCTGCGCGTCATGGATAACCGCTTCCATCAAGTCTTTGGGCGAGTCTGGCAAGTCTTGAAGGTCGTATCCGTTATTTTGTAATGCCTTCATGACCTCATAAATCGACCCGAAGACATCCAAATAAGCAGCGGTTCCGACGTTACCTTTATCGGGAGGGAAACTAAAGACAGTGATGGCAACTTTCTTGTCTAATTTGGGTTTTTTGCGTAGATTTGCCCATTTCATCGCTCGTTGGGCGATCGCCTCAATTCTATCTTGAAGCGCGATCGCCCGTCCTGTATTTCCATCCCTTCCCGATAATATAATCGGTTCGATCGCTCCGTCCAATTCTGGAATGGCGATTTGCAAGGCCACTTGAATCGGATGCAATCCCAGGTCGCTTTCTTCCCATTCTTGTGTAGTTTGGAAGACCAAGGGCAAAGCACACATATATGGGCGATTCAGGCGTTTGAGCGATTCAATCGCTTTGGGATGGTCTTGTCGTGCAGGGCCTCCGACTAAGGCAAATCCCGTTAAAGAGACGGCAGCATCAATAATCGGCATCGCTTCCAATCCTTTGACGCTTTTATCGTAGAAGTAAGCATCGACGGGTTTCGAGAAATCCAATCCGCCTGCAAACGTAGGAATCACTCTTGCCCCCATTGATTCTAATTCCTGAATCATGGCAACGTAATGGGCATCGTCTCCCGTTACCAGGTGAGTTCGTTGCAGGATCAAACCGATACAAGGCGCTAGGGGATCTTTAAGGTCTTCGGAAATATCGGTGCGGCTATTGTACCAATTGAAGTAGTCTTTAACATCCTCAAACATCTTCATCGCTAAAGGATGCCAAATCCCCATATCTGGATAGACTACTGGTTCTGAATATAGAACCGTCTTATCCTTGTTTAAATCTTTATATACATACTTATCTGCCAACATCAGCAAGAAGTTCTCCAGATTGTCTGAAGAACCGCCCAACCAATACTGGAAACTCAGCATAAAATTGCGGGCATCTTGCGCTTTATCGATGGGAAGGTATTTGAGGACTTGGGGAAGCGTGCGCAGGAGTTTGAGCATGGCATCTTGGAACGATGCACCCGAATTTTCCTTACGCTTGCGCATAAATTGCGCGATCGCACTTTTCGATTGTCCGAGTTGCGCCATCGAAAATGTTCCCATTTTGTTAAGGCGCATTACCTGGGGCATCGAGGGAAAGACGACGATCGCGTCTAGTTTATCTCGGTGGGGCTGTACTGCCTCAACAACTTTATCTGCCAAATCTTCGATAAAAATTAGCGAGGCAATGAAAATATTCGCTTGTGCAACGTCGCGCTTAAAATCGGCGTAATTCTCAGGATCTCGAAGTTCTTCAATCAAATAACCGCTGATCTCGATGGCTAAATTAGGATTTTTGCGATCGATTTCCCTAACGGCGGCAGATAAAGAACTCTGATACTGAGGCTCTAACACGACATAGACCACCCTAAGTAAGGAACGCCCGTTTAAGTTTTCTGGAACGATATGGCGAATGGTGGACTTGACGTGAGTGAACATATGTGTTGTTTCTCCTTCTGACTGCTTGGGGAATGTAAAGCAGGCTCCAAATCGATAACCTGCGATCGATGGCTCATTATGTTTTTGTATCAGAAAACGTCATCTCAATGAGCGTTTACTCTCGCATTTGACACAATTTGATAAGAATCAAGCAACATAATGTTACATTTTTTGACATATTGAGTGAGTATCTGCTTTAATTAATATTTACTAAACTTAATATAATCAGCAAATCTAAACTTGCTCATAGCGTAAAAAAACTTTTTTTACCTAAAAAAATCTGTGAAAAATAAACGCTGCAAAATTTCACAGCTAGATAGAAATTATTGTTTCAATGTTTAATCTTAGCTTTTATTAAAGCGTTTTATTTTAAAAAATTTTGATAGCTAATACTGAATAAATTTATCGAAAAAAATTACTTCAAAGCATTAATGAGAATATTTTTTTAGAATTGTTATTTTTATTAACAAATTAATCTCGAATTAACTCGTCGATGACTAAAAATCACTTAAAAGCTAATAATTCTCAATTAAATAGATTAACCGAAGAAAACTTTACACGAGCCTTAAAAGAACTTGCAAATCTCGATCGCGATTTAGCATTAATTATAGAAAAACTAGGTCATCCGCCTATTTGGACGCGAGAGGTAGGATTTATCGGACTAATTCAAATTATTTTAGAGCAACAAGTATCTTTAGCAGCAGCTAAAGCTGTATTTGCACGCTTGAATCAAACAGTCGTCCCGCTAACCCCAGAAAACTTTTTGTTACTCGATGATATTCAACTAAAAGCAATTGGATTTAGTCGCCAAAAAACGCAATACAGTCGCGGATTAGCAAATGCGATCGCAACAGGCGATCTTGATTTAATAAAACTAGAAACCCTCGACGAAATTGCTATTAGAAGTCAGCTAAAACAACTCAAAGGGATTGGCGATTGGACAGTAGATATTTATTTGCTTATGGCGATGCAACGTCCCGATGTCTTTCCCAAAGGCGATTTAGCACTCGCGATCGCCACACAAAAGCTTAAGGGTTTAGCAACGCGGCCGACTCCCCAAGAATTAGAAATAATCGCTCAAAACTGGCGACCGTGGCGGGCAGTTGCTGCCAGAATACTCTGGCATTACTATCTTAGTGGGAACATCCTTCGGAGGACAAAGGAGTAAGGGAGTGGGGGTTTGGCTTTCAAGTGTATGTTTTTAAAGTTATCCAGTCGCCGGAGAAAAATCAGGAATCAAGAAAGTAATACTACTGCTTGTGGTTTACTCAAATAAGGTTCGAGTAATTTTAGAGTCTAATCGCCATTTATAATTCAATATTTTTATGGATTTATATTTAGGTATTGATTTTGGTACATCTGGGGCAAGAGCCGTTATTATCAACTCCCAAGAACAACCTTGTTGGCAAATAGAAAAATCTTTTAACTCCATCATTTTAAAGAATTTAGCAACTGTTTGGCAACGAATATTATTCGAGTTAATCGAGCAAATTCCCTGCCACATTCGGCAAAAAATTAAAGCGATCGCAATCGATGGAACTTCTTCAACTGTTTTGTTATGCGATCGTCAAGGAAATCCTCTCGACGAACCAATTTTATATAATGACTATCGAGGCATTTCCACTCCAAAAAAAATAGCTGCCCTAGCTCCCAATGATAGCCTAGTTTTAAGTGCTACCTCAAGTTTGGTAAAACTATTTTGGTGGTACGAACAACCTATTTATTCGCAAGCTTCCTATTTTTTACACCAAGCAGATTGGCTGGCATTTTTATTACACGGACAACTAGGGATTAGCGATTATCACAATGCCCTAAAATTGGGTTATGATGTCGATAAATTGTGTTATCCAAGCTGGATAGAAAACTTAGAAATTCGCTCTTTACTTCCCCAAGTTTTAACGCCAGGAACGCCGATCGATTCAGTTACAAAAGAGATTTCCGAACGTTTTCAACTACCAAAAAATTGCTTGGTTTGTGCGGGGACGACTGATAGTATTGCTGCATTTCTAGCTAGTGGTGCGATGCAACCAGGCGAAGCGGTAACGTCTCTCGGTTCGACTTTAGTATTGAAATTATTAAGTCAAACACGTATAGACAATTCTCAGTATGGGATTTACAGTCATCGACTCGGAAATTTATGGTTGACAGGAGGCGCATCTAATACAGGCGGCGCAGTTTTACGACATTTTTTTAGCGATGAAGCGTTAGAAAAATTCAGCCATCAAATCGATGCTACAAACAAAAGTCCTTTTGATTATTATCCCTTACTCAAAAAAGGCGATCGCTTTCCCATTAACGATCCTCAATTACCCCCAAAACTAGAACCCCGTCCCGACAATCCCGTACAATTTTTACACGGCTTGCTAGAAAGTATTGCCAGAATTGAAGCGCTAGGATATCAACGCTTGCAAGAACTAGGTGCAACTCCGCTACGCTACGTTTATACTGCTGGAGGAGGCGCAAAAAATCCGACTTGGACGACGATTCGAGAACGTTACTTACAAGTTCTCGTAGTTTCCTCGCTGCATCGGGAAGCTGCTTATGGATCGGCACTATTAGCAAAAAGAGGCTCTTTTGTCAATGAGAAATAGCGATCGCAATCAATATTAAAGCCAAATTAACGACATAAATTAATATACCTATTTCCGATTTCCTTTCGTCATTTGTCCAATGAATCTAGATGCCGCTCGATTTTTCGACAACTTTACGCAGGTTGGCTACTATCTCGACACTCGTTGGGTTAACGCGCGACAAGCTTTGAATTTGTCTTAATTTTCGCTCCAAACTTTCAGCCATGCGTATAGCTTGACTGCCCAATTCATCGATCTGTCGTTGTTGATATAACTGGGAAGCTTTGCCTCGCAATACTTGAAGCGTGCCTTCCTCTCCATACTTACCAGGGATGATTTGCCAGCGCAATAACAACCGTTCTTGTCGATAAACTCGTTCGAGTTCGCCTTTTTTAGCTTGTTGTACTGGTGTAGAAGATAGCTGAACGAAACGTTTAAATTCGTCGATCGCACCTTGGAAAACTGACGGGGCTATTTTTTCTAACGATAACTGTAAAACACCATTTTTGCTCCAAAAAATGCGACCGCGATCCGGCTGTCGCTCGAAATAAAGCCGTCCAATTCCCTCACTAATTACTCTAGTTAATAATTCTTGCCACAATTTCTGCGGTGATAAATCAACAAAGAACTCAACCGATTCTGACGCAGAATAAGATTGCGGCTCTGATGATGACGATGTAGCATTTCCTGGCTGAGGCGTTGCTAATTGTGAAGATAGCTTGACATTTTGCTGTAAGAATGATGCTTCATCAGTTCCTACTAAACCAGACATTAGTTGCTCTGGGCGATCGACCAATAAGGTCGGCTGCTCGTTAAAATCAGTAGAAATTTTTGGTATTGTGGGAGATGATTCCTGCTGTGACGACGTTGATGGCGAGTTGCTACTTACGAATGAGGGAGAATTAACTGACTCTTCAGTCCATCCCGGCATCAGTTGTTCTGGGCGAGCGACCAGTAAAGTCGGCTGTTCGTGAATATTCACCAAAGGCTTGTCAGTTTCAGATAAGTTAGTCAATTGCGGTTCAGATTGAGATTGTGGCTCTAACGATTGGGTTGAGTTGGAATAAGCAGAAAGAATTAATTGCAGGGCTTTAGAGTCAATTGGCTGAACTTTGAGCGTATAATCGCGATCGCTTACCAGAGAACGGATATAATCTAATGCCGCTGTATTTTTTAAATTGACCATTCCTACCGTCAAACATTTCTCAACCAGCGACAGAGGTAAGATTTGATAGTTTATACATGACCCTTTGGGAATATGCGAATCGATCAGCCTGAATACTGGCTCAAAATTGCTTGGCGACCAATGGGTTTGTGAGCCTACTGCTTCGTACTGAGATAATTGAGAAAAGTCACTGGACTGAGACATTTTTTTTATTTAAAAAAAATATAAGATTTTGTCAAAATACTTACTCCTCTCTCAAAATATAGCTGTATAAAGAGAATATGACTAAAATTTTGTTAACACTGTTGCCTTAAAAAAACAATTGTTTGATTTCTTACGTTGTAATTTTTAAATTGCAACTTACTTTAATAATACTCGCGTACTTTATAGTAGATGTTCTTAGCCTTAATATTTGATTTCCGCGATCGCAAGCAGCTAATTCATTTTAATCGTGGCAGAATCCTCCACGTCTATGATATTTAGCTAAGACTGAGGCTAGATTCTCAACTGGCTATAACTCTGCTTATAGTTTTGTCATTTTTCGATTGTCTATTGAAAAGTAAAGAGGATGAATTCCTTAAAAGCCTGCCAGTGCATGAATCCCGATTGCTCGTATCATAACCCATATAACAACACCATTTGCGATCGTTGCGGCTCGCGATTGCTGCTAAAAGGTCGTTATCGAGCGCTACGCCAGATTGGCTCTGGAGGGTTTGCTCGTACCTTTGAAGCAACAGACGAAGACCAACTAGCCTCTCCTTGTGTTATTAAGCAGTTTTGTCCGCACAGCCAAAATGGTAAGGCTTACGAGCAATCATTAAAATTATTCGAGCAAGAAGCAAAAATTCTTAAAATACTCCAAAAAAATTCTAAAATTCCTTCATTTATAGATTTTTTTGAACAAGAAGGGCGATTATATATCGTCCAAGAATTTATTGAAGGATTGGATTTATTCAAAGAAGTAGCTCAAAACGGTGTTTTTAACGAACAAAAAGTACGACAAGTTCTTTTAGAATTATTGCCAGTCCTTCAGTTTATTCACGATAGCCAGGTAATCCACCGAGATATAAAACCGAGTAATATTATCCGGCAACCGAATGGCTCTCTTGTTTTGATTGATTTTGGGAGTTCTCAAAAGCTACAACCCAACAGCACTGAGAAACTAAATCCAATTATAGGTACGCCGGGATATGCGTCTTTAGAGCAAATACAAGGAAGGGCTTGTTCGGCGAGCGATATTTATAGTCTAGGCGTAACTTGTATGCGTCTGCTCAGTGGTAGTTTTCCGAGCAAAAACAATGGCGATCCTCTGTTCGATTGGCAACAAAAACAGTGGAACTGGCGAACGCCAGGAATAACGGTCAGTAGTTCTTTCGGACGAATCCTCGATGGGATGTTGCAATGGGATGTTAGATCTCGCTTTGCCTGTGCGACTGAAGTCCTACAAGCTTTGAAAGAGGAAGACAAGGGAAAATATCTACTCCGCCGCGCAGAACGTCCTTCGAGCAGCGCGACTTTCAACTTACATCCAAAGGATGGGCTACTCCAACGACTTTCAACTTCCGAAGGACGGGAAGAGATTAAAGTTTCGCGATCGAGCAAGACAAACGCTAGTTACAGCAAACTCACAGAGTTATTGATAGCACAAAACTACGAAAGCGCCGATCGCGAAACTTGGAACTTGATGCTGCACATTGCGAAACGAGAAAAGGAAGGCTGTTTGAATCTCAACGGGATCGAACAATTTCCCATTCAAGATTTACTCAAACTCGATCGCCTCTGGCAAACCTATAGCAACGGAAACTTTGGTTTTAGCATTCAAAAACAAATCTATCAGAATTTGGGCGGCAGCAGAGAATTCGATTATGAAATCTGGAAAACCTTTGGAGAGCTAGTTGGCTGGTACGAAAGAGGGCATTGGCTGAACTATCGCGACTTAAACTTTTCTCACTCAGCACCCGTCGGACATCTCCCTGTCTGCTTCGTCGATGTTTTAAATCGGGCTGGCATAGCACGAGACGTTTGCGGTTGGTGGCGCTTGGGGTTTGTTGCCCTAATCCATCGATTAGACGAATGTCAAGCCACTTTGGAGCAAAGCCAAGAAGAGATCGCTGTATCCTCTTATCAAACCCTACTGTTCTTAAATCCTGAAGGAAGTAGCATTTAACTCAAGGATGACTGAGGTTTGCACGACGCTCCTTATTTCGGTTACAAAGATAAAAAAATTTTTCCGATAGCATAAAGGGAATTTTATCCTAGAAATGCAGCGAATTTAACAAATATCGTAAATTGTTCCTTAAAAAACTGATTATGACTCAACCATCCCCTAACCCAAGTAAAAATCCAGACAATCTCTCCAAAGTATCTCCACAAAATGACTTAGCATCATCGCAGCCATTAGCAAAAACGGAATCAAATTTGCCACCGCGTCAGCAAGCTCAAACAAGAGGCGGAAATGTCTATGCCTTGGCAAGACCAGACAGGCGACGAGGCTGGAGCTTACAAGCTAAGGTAATCACTGGGGCGATCGCGCTCTGTACCAGTCCCGTCCTAGCGATCGGGCTGACGACTTATCTAAGCAATAAATCCCTACAACAACAACTCGAACTCGCAGGCGCGAGCGAAGAAAAACTAACGATAGAAAGTCAATTGCCGCTATTGTGGCTGGGAACGACTGCCACGGCTGCGATCGCGGGAACATTAGCTTCTATCGCTACCGCGCGCCTCATGCGCCCAGTCGTCAAAGCTGTCACCCTCTCTAACCAACTCGTCAACCGATTGCAGCGAGAAGATATGAGAATCCGCGATCGCATTGCCGAAGGAGACGAATTAACTGCCCTAGAAAGCAATCTGAGCCTCATCAACGAGCAACTCCCTGAATTGTTATGGAAAGAAGAATCTGAATCCGAACGCTTCCATGTTTTGATGAGTATTACTCGTCGCTTGCGGGAATCGCGTTCTGAAGAAGAAGTGCTTAGAACATCTGTTGAAGAAATTCGCCACGCCCTGAGAGCGGATCGCGTTGCCATTTTTCGCTTCGATACTAACACCGAGGGAACGATCGTCGAAGAATCGGTGGCGAGTGGGTGGCCGAAAATGCTCTGGGCAACCCTTTCAGATACTTGTTTGGATGAGTATATCGAACTTTATCGCAACGGTCGCGTCAGGGCGATCGACAATATTCACCATGCAGGTCTTAACGATTGCCATATTGGATTATTGGAGCGATTTGCAGTTAAAGCCAATCTCATTGCCCCAATTCTTCGCGACAATCGCTTGTATGCCTTATTGATTGCCAATCAATGTTCTGCGCCTCGCCATTGGCAACCCGCCGAAATCGACTTAATCGTTCAAATTGCCGCTCAAATCGGATTTACCCTCGATTATACGAAGATTTTAGAACAGTTAGATAGCAAATTCGATCGCGCTCAAATATACATCGAGCTAACGCGCAAAATTCAAGAATCCCTCGTCGAAGAGGACATTCTCAAAATAACCGTTGAAGAAGTACGCAAAGTCATCAGAAGCGATCGCGTTCTCGTTTACAGTTTCGATCCAGAATGGTATGGCACGGTCGTTGCCGAATCAGTCGTGCCTGGTTTTCCTAAAGCCATACACGCTCGGATCAAAGACCCTTGTTTTGTTGAAGGGTATATAGAGAAATACCAAGCAGGTCGGATACAAGCGATCGATAATATCTATGAAGCGGGGTTGACCGAATGTCATCTCAAACAACTCGAACCCTTTGCCGTCAAAGCTAACTTAGTTACCCCCATCCTCAGAGGCGATCGCTTATTTGGCTTATTAATCGCCCAGCAATGCTCGGCTCCTCGCAATTGGCAGCAGACGGAAATCGATTTTTTGACTCAGGTAGCCATGCAAGTTGGATTTGCTCTCGACCAAGCCAGACTCCTACAGCGAATTGATGCCGTCGCTGTGCGTACCGAACTCCTTTCTTATCTAACTCGTCGTATTCGAGAATCCCTCGACGAAGAAAACATCCTCACAACCGCCACAGAGGAAATTCGTAAAGCACTCAGAGCAGATCGGACAGTGGTTTATTGCTTCAAATCTGACGGGAGTGGCTTTATCGCCGCCGAATCCGTCGTTTCGGGTTGGACGCGAGCGATGGAACACCATATTGAAGATGCTTGCATCCCAGAAAATTTACGTCAGGCTTACATTAGCGGGCGCATCGTTGCCACTCGCAATGTCTTTGAGGCTGGATTTCATCCCGACCATCTGGCGTTAATGAAACGATTAGACATCAAAGCGAATTTAGTCGCGCCCATTATTAAAGGCGGTCAGCTATTTGGCTTATTAATTGCCCATCAATGTTCTAGTTTTCGCGATTGGCAACAGTTTGAGATCGATCTCGTCTTTCAGTTGGCATTGCAAGTTGGATTTGCTCTCGACCACTCCCGACTGCTCAACCAAGTCGAACAAGCTTACTACCAATCTGAAGCTTTTGCTTTTGTACAACGCCAGCAAAAAGAAACCTTGTTGTCACAAGTTTCAGAGTTACTCCAAAACAGTCAAACGGCAGTCGAAACCCTCTCAACTGAATCCCTCTCTCAAATGGAGTCCGTCACCACTGCCTACAATCACATTAAAGCAGTCGTCGAACTATCGCAAAAAATGATGGTCAGCGCCCAACAAATCGAGATACAAAAACAGCAAGTCGCTCAAACCGTTCAGTTTTCTCAACAAGCGATGAGTCGGATCGTAGAAGGAATCTCTGCCATTAAAGAAACGGCTTTAACCGCAACCGAACAGATGAAGTATCTCAACGAACCCGCTCGTAAGCTCGACGAAACTATCGAACTGCTTTCTCACGTGGCATCGCAAATGAAACTTCAGGCCATGAATGCGGCACTTGAAGCGGCAAGAACTGGAGAAAAAGGGCAAGAATTTGCTATTATCGGCGAAAAAGTTTTGGGCTTAGCGCGACAACTAGATGGAGATATTGCAGAACTCAAGCCATTAGTTGCAGAGATTCAAGCCAAAACCCAACAAGTCGCCGAGGCGATCGCAGCCGGACAAGAACAGGCGATCGCAGAAAATCAAATAGTCGGCGAAACGCAAAAAGCACTTCAACAAATTGCGACTACTGGCGATCGCTTGAGCGCTTTGGTAGAAGAGATGACCCAATCTGCCACTCAGCAAATACAATCTTCAACTTCGGCAAGTCAATCCGTTCTGGTTGTTGCCAATCTCGCCAGCCATACGTCCGAGCAATCTATGACAGTAGTCGAATCTTTTAACAAGTTAGCCGCAGTTGCCCACGAACTGCACTCAGAAGAACAGAAGTAGACAAATGTGGGGAGTATGGGGAGTGTGAAAAATGTGGGAGGTAGGAGAGTAGACGAGTAAGGGAGATGAACTAGTAATTCACAATTCATAATTCATAATTCATAATTCCATTGAGAAGATGACTCTCGATCCCGATTTATTAGACCAAGCCTATCATCTTTTTGCAGAGGAAGCGCTAGAACTCTTACAGCAAATACAAGAAACGCTGCTAGAACTTCCTCACGATTCGAGTCTTTCTACGGTGCATAGTTTGGTACGAGCCATTAATACGATTAAAAGTGGCGCAGCCCAAGTTAACCTTACTGATATTTATACTTTAGCTTCTCGTTTTGAAAATATCTTTCGCTGGCTGTGGCAAAAAAAAATCGCGATCGACTCCGCCCTCATAGATATACTTTGGGAAGCTTATGAGTGTTTGCGTCAATCTTTATTAGCTCAAATTCAAACTCATCCAGAAGACTTAATTACCGTTATCGCCAAAGCAGAACTTATTTTCGATCGGCTAGAAGCTCGCTTAGATCGGATGCCTAATGTTGAGGTTCAACAGTTAACGTTCGAGCGCGGGGAAGAAGATAGAACCGAGTGGCTGTTAAACCAAGAAGTTGCCCAAGCCTTGCTCGATCTCGAAACACTCTTGACTAGCGCTTCCCTTACTCTTCAAGAACCTTTACGGGAAACGGAGATCGCCGATCGCCGCAATCGATTGGAGGAAACGCTTAAGGCACAAATAGAAGTGTTACAGTGTTTGGGCGAACTGTTAGAAAAATCTGAGTTTGTCGCTATTGCCCAGATTACCTTAGCAGCGTTACAACTCAGTCCTCAAACAGCACTGACAGTCGGACAAGTGGCTTTAGCCGGTTTTCGAGGCATCTGGGAAGCAGGCACTAAGGATAATTCAGTCAAAACTCAACCAGATCGTTCTTCAGATCTCGATACAGGGGCATTAGAACAGTTATTAGAACTAGAGCCAGATAAAACGACTGCTAGCGAGGAATTAGACGAAGCGATTGACTGGAGCGATTTTGTTGAAGAGAAAACGCAGAAAGCGAAAGGTCGTTTGGCGGTACAGTCAGAATGGGTTTATAAAACGGCTAATTCGCTCGTATGGCTGGCTAATTCTGCTGCGTTTATTCTTTCTTGCGAAAAAGTTAGAGAAATTTTGCTTTTACCAACCGAGCAATTGACTTATTTTGGCGGACAACCTTGGTTGAGTTGGCGCAGCAAAAATGTTCCTATTTATTTTCTGTCTCAATTACTTGAATATAACTGCCCGACACCGACAAAAACATTGGAAAAGTTACCTTTTTCCGAACCCATGTTAGTCATTTTCGAGCGCGACGAACAAACAGTTGCTATCGAACTAGCGATCGAGCGCTTACTTGCTGTGCCAGAATTAATTATTAAACCTTTCGGAAGTGTGTTTTCGCCGCCAAGTTATTGCTGGGGCTGTATAATTCTTGAAGGCGATCGCCTCGTTGTCGCGATCGATCTCGAAGCATTACTCAACGATACTTTAGATAGAACGAAAAACGCACCTACCGTTTTAGTTATCGATGACTCTATTACTTCACGTCAAGTTATGGTACTAATCCTACAAAAAGCAGGATATCGAGTCATCCAAGCAAGCAATGGGGAAGAAGGGCTGCAACAACTGCGACAAAATGCAGATATTCATCTTATTATTAGCGATATTGAAATGCCTAAATTGAATGGCTATGGTTTTCTCAATACTTGTCGCAAAATCCCAAAATTTGCCCAAATACCAATAATTTTATTCAGCATCTACAGTAGCGATCGCCATCGTCAAATGGCACAAGAATTAGGAGCGGCTGCCTATATGTGCAAGCCTGTTGACGAGCGAGAATTTTTAAGTGCGATCGACACAATTTTGAAGAAAATAGTTAAATGATAATCGTTTAACTTATCGATCGTTTTATACTATTTGTTGACAGTTAAATTGATTTTAATTATAAAATTATATGTCTTCCAAACAAAAATCTTCTCAAAATCGTTTAGCCTATCAAGAATTTAGTACGCCAGATAATTCAGCCGCTTTAGAACGTGCTGTACCAGAATTACCACCCAACCAACAAAATTTAAGAGTGCAAGCTTCTAAATCGGGACGCAAAGGAAAAACGGTCACTATTATTACTGGTTTTCAGTGCAAACCAGAAACTTTAGAAAAGTTGCTCAAACAGTTAAAAACTCAATGCGGTAGTGGCGGTACTCTTAAAGATAACACGCTAGAAATCCAAGGCGACCACAAGCAAAAAATCTTACAAATTTTAACAGAATTGGGATACAAAGCAAAAATTAGTGGAGGTTAATATAGGGATTGGGGATTGGTGATTAGGAATTAGTAAATTTCCCGATATCCCAGTCACTTTTAAGAAGATTTATTTCGACAAAAATCTGCTGTTTTTCTAATTTCAGGTGCTACTTCACCAAACCATTTTCGATAAATTTGATAAAGTTGTCTCTCATTGATTATAGAATTTACTAACTTTTGCCATTGAGAGTCATTTTTAGGAAGAATCAAGCCATATAAAACACAATCTAGGGGTTCTTCAGGGATTAATAAAAAATCTCTATTTAATGCTAAACCTTGTCGGTTTGCTTCGCCGAGTAATAAAATACTATCGCTAGCAAACGCATCGATCCTATTTTGTCTGATTGCTTGTACGCCTCGACGACGACCAGTAATGCCTTGAAAGGCTTGAAGATTTGCCAGTGGATATCTTTCTTCGAGTAATCTTTGAGTAGCAGTATTGCGAAGAACGCCAAGGGTTAAATCGTTCAAACTGCCATTAGTATCAATAATTTGTTTGTCTTCTACACGAATTAACAATTGCGTACCCGTAACAAAAAAAGGATTAGAAAATCGAATATTTCTATTAGTTGCTGCGTTAATTGTATTCGGCCCGCATTCAATATGAATAATTTTATCTTCGACTAAATCAAAGCGATTGCGTAGCGTCGATTCAGTTAATCTAATCGCTACAATTTCTCGTTTTGATTCTTGTCGTACCTTTTCAACGATTAATTTAAAAATATCGAGGCAAATCCCGCTAAAGTTATTCTCTGAATCTTTATAACCAAAAGGAAACGCATCTTCGCGAATTCCTAGTTTAATTAATCCAGACCGTTCTATTTCTTGTAAAACCGTTTCTTCCTGCGCCATCAAACTTAGCGACGGATTAAACAAGAAAAAAATACTAACTATCCATAGGAGAATTTTCTGGGTCATGAGGATTATTCTCAAAAGTTTCTGAGATTATTTCACTGGATGGTTCGGCGAAAAATACATCGCTATCTTGAGAAATTTCCCAGCGATCTAAAACATCTTCAAACAATACTGCATAGAGCCAAGTTTTTGCAACAACGGTTAAGGGCAAAGCTAATAGTAATCCTAAAAAACCAAATGATTGAGCAAAGAAAATTTGAGCGAGCAATGTTACCGCAGGCAATAAAGAAACTTGTTTTGCCATAATGGTAGGAGTTAGAAAGTAACTTTCAATTTGTTGAATAACAAAATATAGTGCCAAAATTGCCCAGATTTTAACAGGAGAATCAAGCAGTGCAATAGTAATTGGAAAAATAACACTTAAGGCTGGGCCTAGATTAGGAATTAAGTTGAGTAAACCTGCTAATAAAGCATGAACTAAAACTAATTTTATTCCTAAAAGTAATAAGCCAATTCCACTTAAAGTTCCAATAAAAGTAGAAGTTATGACAATCCCCGTCAACCAATTTCCCAAGGCTTCTTCTGATGCTGTTAGAATTTCATCGGCTCGGCGACGATAAAAAGAAGGAAAAAGCATTAAAAAAGCTTTTCTATATCCTTGAGGGTTTACCAACATCATTAATGTCAAAACAATGACTAATAATAGTTGGAAGATTAAAGCAAAAGAATTAGAAAATAAAGCAAAAAAGTTTTTAAATAAAGCCGATCCCAATGGCTGTAACTGGTCGATTAAATCGGAAACTGTTGGGAGTTGAGGCAACCAATTAATTTGAAATTGTTGTTTCTCTAATAGAAGTAATTCGGTACGAAGTCTATCCCAAACTTTAGGAAGTAAAGCGATTAAATTTTGAAATTGTGCAATAAAAGGAGGGACGACAAGAATAAAAAATAAACTGATAACAATAAGAGTAGCCAATAGAGTAATAGCGATCGCGAAATGTCTTTTAATGCCAAATCGTTGTAAATAACGAGTAATTCTATTTAAGGCAATGGCAAAAACTACCGCAGTAAATACCAATAGCAATAATTGTCGAATTTCCCATAGTACGTAAAAAGAAATTATCAGACAAAATAAACCAAGCCACTGACCAAATTTCACAACTTCTTACTTTAGAATGTTTTTAGGCTTATTTTAATATAATTCAAAAATCGATGGACTAATGACTGACAACCTCATTCGTCTTTCCCAAGCGCACCTTAATCTGCTAGAAACTTGTCCGCCTCAATTTCAACGCATTTACCTAGAACAACTCAATTCTCCCCTAAGTACTTTGCAACAAGAAAAACTTGCATGGGGAAGTCAGTTTCACCTTCTGATGCAGCAAAAAGAACTAGGATTGCCTATTGAATCTCTTCTAGAAAACGACGAACAATTACAACGCGCGATCGCGTCTTTAATCGATGCTACACCAGAAGTTTGGCAATCTCAACCAGATATTTTGCGCGAAGCAGAACACTGTCGCACTCTTAACTTTCAAGGATATTTGTTGACAGCAATTTATGATTTACTCGTTATCAATGAAACGAAGGCTACTATTATCGATTGGAAAACCTATTTACAACCCGAAAATAAAACCAAAATCGCTAAAAACTGGCAAACGCGGCTCTATCTTTATATTTTGGCAGAAACTTCTAATTATTTGCCAGAAGAAATTTCGATGACTTATTGGTTTGTTAAATTGCCTACTCAACCTCAAAGTTTAACTTTTGTTTATAATAGCACTCAGCACGAAAAAAATCGTCAAGACTTAAGTAATCTTTTAACTCAACTCAATGGCTGGTTAGAAGATTATTCAAACAATGAAACGCCATTTCCCCATCGTTCTCACTGTCAAAGCAATTGTCCTTATTATCAATCTTTATTAAACGCTGGATTTTTATCGGTTAATGATAATAAAGAGATTCAAAAAGATTGGATGACCTTAATTGATGAGATTGAAGAAGTATCAATATAACCTTAGTAGTTTAAAATATTTTAAAGGTATTATTTTATCTACTCATGCAAAATTTTGATGTAGTTGTCGTGGGTGCGGGACCGGCTGGCGGACAATGTGCCAGAATTTTAGCGAAAGCAGGCTGGAAAGTTTTATTAGTAGAACAACACGAAACTTTTTTAGCCAATAATTTTTCTAGCGCTGCTTCTCCGATAGAAATTTTATCCGATTATGATATTCCCTCTCAATGTGTCGGAAGTTATTGGAAAAACCTAGAAATTCTTAGCACTAATGTTTCTCGTCGTTGGGAATCTTCTCAATCGTTAGGAGCGGTTTTTAATTTTGCTAAATTAAGAGAATATTTAGCTTTGCAAGTAAAAGATAATGGTAGTGAAGTTTGGATGGGATGCCGCTATCTCAAGCATTACCAACAAGGCACTCGCACTACTGTATTTTTACAAAGAAGAAAGCCAAATGAAACAATTCCTGTTTCTACTAAAATTCTAGTCGATGCGACAGGTTTTGCTAGAGCAGTAATGTATCCTTCTAAAAAAGATCGACCTAGTTTTCTTAAGGGAACTGGAATAGAATACTTAATACAGGTTGATGAAGAGACTTATCAAAAATATTCGCAAACGCTAGTTTTTTTTCTGGGATATTATTGGAGTCCGCAAGGATATTCTTGGATTTTCCCGATGGACGATCGCCAACTTAAAGTTGGAAGTGCTATTTACAATGAAACGCATAAAATTATCAAAAAAACTTCTCCTTTAAAAGACTATATAAAACAAATTATTGATACTTGTATTCAACCTAAAAATTATGAGATTATAGATATTCATGGTTCGATTATAGAATATTCAAAAAGCTTAACGATCGCTACTATCAAGACAATGTTATTGCCATCGGAGATACAGTTTCTACCGTTAATTTTTTGGGAGGAGAAGGCATTAGGCATGGGTTTAAAGGAGCCGAAATTGCTTGTCAGTATATTAAGGCTTATTTAAAACAAGAAATTGCTTCATTTGCGT
>JAAUUT010000207.1 GCA_012031035.1 Candidatus Altimarinota bacterium
TTTAACTTTTTCTGATTCTTCGTAAATTGTAAAAAACCTACCCTTGTGAGCCCTTTCATCCCCCCTTGGCAAGGGGGGAACGAGGGGGGTCAAAGTCCCCCATCTTTGGGGGATTTCAGGGGGCTAGTAGCGTGGTCTATTCAACTGAAAATCGCTATGAAACAGTCCTGGACTCTTAGCCTCTGCGCGAACCCCAAACATAAAAAAACTCTAACCATTGCCAAAGCTTAGGTTAGAGTTTTTCCGATTAGATTGTTAGTTGGGTTTTGTTACCTCAAACGCCAGTTGCTCCTCGCCGGAAGCCGCCAAAACTGCACTGGCTCCCCAACCAACATTTAAGATTTTATGATTAGCAGCGCGATCGCACTAAAATAGAAAATTAAGTTCCAGCCGTCCAAGAATTAATATACTCGACTTGCTCTGGAGTCAAGCTATCGATGGTAATTCCCATTGCTTGTAACTTCAAACGTGCAATTTCTTTGTCGAGTTCTGCTGGAATGGTATAGATACCAGGATTCAACTTACCTTTATTCGCGACCAAATACTCGCAAGCGAGTGCCTGGTTAGCGAAACTCATGTCCATTACCGCGCTGGGGTGTCCTTCAGCAGCAGCGAGGTTAACCAAACGTCCTTCACCCAACACGACAACCGATTTGCCATTGGGCATTTTGTATTCTTGGGTAAAGTTGCGAACTTCTTTAACCTCGGTTGCTTTAGCGCCCAAGGATTTGAGATCGATTTCGATGTCGAAGTGACCGGAGTTACAAACAATTGCGCCATCTTTCATCGCCTCGAAATGTTCGGCCCTGATGACGTGCTTGTTACCCGTAACGGTAACGAATAAATCGCCTTGCGGTGCAGCGTCGGTCATTGGCATAACTTTGAAGCCATCCATTGCGGCTTCAATTGCCTTGACGGGATCGATTTCGGTTACGATAACGTTAGCGCCTAAGCCTCTCGCCCGCATGGCTACGCCTTTGCCGCACCAGCCATAACCTGCGACGACGGCGGTTTTACCTGCTAGTAGAACGTTAGTCGCGCGAATAACACCATCTAAGGTAGATTGACCCGTTCCGTAGCGGTTGTCAAAGAAGTGCTTGGTTTCAGCATCGTTGACGTTCATAGCGGGGAAGCTGAGAACGCCATCTTTCAACATTGCTTGCAAGCGGACGATTCCGGTGGTTGTTTCTTCGGTGGTTCCGATAAGATCGGCAATTTGATGCTTGCGTTCTTGAATTAGTGTTGCAACTACGTCGCTACCATCGTCGATAATAACGTTGGGTTTGTGGTCGAGTGCGGTTTGAACGTGACGGTGATAAGTTTCGTTGTCTTCGCCTTTGATGGCAAAAACGGGAATATCGTAATCAGCTACCAAACAGGCGGCTACGTCATCTTGGGTAGATAGCGGGTTGCTGGCAATCAGGAGAGCATCTGCACCCCCAGCTTTAAGCGCGATCGCCAAATGCGCTGTTTCTGTGGTAACGTGACAGCAAGCAACTAAGCGAATACCTGCAAAAGGCTTTTCTTTAGCAAAGCGATCGCGAATTTGCGCTAAAACGGGCATTTCTCTACCTGCCCACTCAATTCGCTGCTTTCCCTTGGGAGCGAGCGAAATATCTTTAATTTCGTATTTTTGTTTGATGGGAGTTGCAGTCATTAATCTCTTTTCCTTGCAAACTTCAATATTTTGCCAGTTTACTTAAGTTAACATTATCAGCGAGGGATGTCATTGATTATTTACTATTCTCAGTTAAGAAGCTGTTAGCTATTGGCTATGGCGAGTTTAAATCAATCATGATTATTGTAGCGTTCCACTCGCGCGAGCAAGATGCTCGCACTACTTAAAAACAAATCAAATAGCCTCGCTTAATATCGTTTACTGTTAACTTCAATCATGCCTCTAGAAACGCAGAATCTTTGCGGCGGCTATCATAACAAACCAGTCGTTCGCGAAATTAATTTAGACCTAAAAACGGGTGAATGGCTGAGTCTTGTTGGGGCCAATGGTTCTGGCAAATCAACTTTTTTAAAACTTCTCTGTCGCATCCTTCAACCCACAGGCGGAACCATTCTTTAGATGGAAAAACCATCAATAATTTACCTGCTAATATAGTGGCTCAAAAAATGGCAATTTTGCCACAACAGCAAACAATTCCTTCAGGATTAACGGTTTATCAACTGGTTAGTTTGGGAAGAACGCCTTATCAATCTTGGTGGCAATGGGAATTAGCTACCCAAGATCGACAAAAGGTAGAAGAATCGCTTGTACAGACTCAATTAGAAGATTTTCGCGATCGCCCCGTAACCGAACTATCTGGCGGCGAGAGACAAAGAGCATTTCTAGCACTTGCCCTCGCCCAAAATCCTAAAATTTTGCTTCTCGACGAACCAACTACCTATTTAGATATTAACTATCAATTGCAGTTGTTAGAGTTATTAAAGCGGCTCAACCAAGAACAAAATCTTACGATTATTACTGTCTTGCATGATATCAATTTAGCAGCCAGATATAGCGATCGCCTTGCACTACTCAAACAAGGTAGTCTCTATACAGTAGGAACGCCAACCGATGTATTAATCCCCCAAACAATTGCTAGTGTTTTTGGCGTTGAAGTCGCAGTGATTGAAACACCCGTAGGGATTCAAATTTGTCCGCTTACTTCTGTGTCGTTTAATTAAATAGGGGCTAATGCTAAGGCTGTTTCCTTTTCACTTCATCCGCCAAGGCATTAATGCCTTGGCTCATAACCGACTTTAAATGTTAGCCTGGAAATTGATTTCCAGACGGGTTACGTCATTTCATAATTCATCATTCATCATTCAATTTATGTCTCGTCATTGGATAATTCGTTTTTTTGCTCTTTTGTGCAGTGTTCTTTTAATTGCTTGTAATTCATCAAATTTACCCGCGCAACCAAACACAACCGAACCGATTAAATCTCCTAATTCTTCTATTGAATCGGCGCAAAGAGTTATTGCATTAACTTCTCTGACAGCCGATATTATCGAACGGTTAGAACCATCAAAACTCGTTGGCATTGCGGGAAGTAGTTTACTACGAAAAGACGAACGATTTCAAAATATTCCTCAAGTTAGTGAGGGACAAACACCACCAAATTTAGAAAAAATTGTGGCTCTCAAACCCGATCTTGTGATTGGAGCTAAAGGATTTAGCGATTTGACGCTCAATAAACTAAAAGAATTAGGAATTCCAACCCTTTCTACTAATATTAATAGTTGGAATGCTTTAATAGAAATTACTCGATCTTTAGCTCAGATTATTGGAGCCGATGCAACGCCTTTACTGGCTCGCTACCAAACTTTTTTAAGCGATAATTCGCAAGCTAGCCCCTCAACGTTAGTATTAGTTAGTCGTCAGCCAATTCTTGCACCCAATCAAAAGAGTTGGGCGGGAGATTTATTAGCAAAATTTAATGTCAAAAATGTAGCTGCCGAGTTGCAAGGCAATGCGCCGATTGCTGGATATGTGACCCTTTCTCCTGAAAAAATACTTAAAGAAAATCCTGAATTGCTTCTAATTGTCGAACCAATGGGGCAAAAATTGCTCCCAGAATTTAAAGCAGAACCGTTTTGGAATCAACTCAAAGCAACTCAACGCGATCGCGTTTATGTTTTGATTATTATGGCTTAATTAATCCGGGCAGTATCGATAAAATTGAAGAGGCTTGTACAAAACTCAAACAAGTCCTTAAAAATTCGTAAGGAAAATTCGCCTCTCTCTTCTAACTAATTAAGTCAATTCATCATTCATCATTTCCGAAATACCAGCGAGGTCGAGAATTTGAGGAATTAAATCTTCGCGTTTGACTGCCATTAAATGAACGCCGTGACAGAGTTGCTTGGCTAATTTTACCTGTTCGGCGGCAATTTTTACGCCTTCTAATAAGGGATCGGGTGCATCAGCTAGGCGTTGAATCATTTCTTCTGGTATTTGAACGCCTGGAACATTTTTATTAAGAAATTGTGCATTTTTTGCGGATTTGACCAAAAATATGCCTGCCAAAATTGGTTTATCCGTCCCCGCAGCGATTTGGTGCATAAACTTATCCAAGCGATCGAAATCGGTTATCATTTGACTTTGGAAAAATTGCGCTCCTGCTTCTACTTTCCGCTCGAATCGTTGCTGTAAACTAGACCAACTCTTTAATTGGGGATCGACGGCAGCCCCTGCAAACAAGTCTAACGCTTCGTCGGGAAGCGGTTTATTATTAAGATCGAAACCACTGTTGAGATTGCTAATGAGTTTGAGCAGACGAACCGATTCGAGTTCAAAAACTGACTTGGCTTCTTTGTGGTCGCCTGCTTTCACGGGATCGCCCGTAAGCGCTAAGATGTTATGGATTCCTAGTGCATGAGCGCCCATCAAATCCGCTTGCAATCCGATACAGTTGCGATCGCGACAGGCAATTTGACAAATAGGTTCGATCCCGTACCGTTGTAAAATTACTGATGCTGCTAGCGAAGACATTCGCAAGACCGCCCGACTGCCATCGGTAATATTAACTGCATGAACCTTACCCTTGAGATGCTGTGCCATTTCTAGCATTCGCATCGGATTGCCTCCTTTTGGGGGAGTAACTTCAGCAGTAATCAAAAATTCTTTATTAAAAACGGCACGACGAAATCTAGTTGTCATTTTGTCTTGAGTGATTGGGAAATGGTGATTGGTGATTGGGGATTAGTGTATGGGGAATAGACAATAGGGACTGGTGATTGGTGACAGGCAATTGGGAAATTGGGTAAAGGGGATTGATGAAGAGGTGAATGGGTATTGGGGATTGGGGAATCTTATCAGTTACCAAAGTACTTCAGGGAATCACTGATAACTGATAACTGATAACTGTTAAAGCGGTGGTAGATAACCAAGGGCATTTTTAACTCTAGTTAAGGTTTGATTAGCCACAGCTTCAGCGTTATGGCGACCTTCCCGCAATACAGAGTCTAAATAGTCCCTATTATCCATAATTTCTTTATATTTGTCTTGGATCGGTTTGAGAGCGTTAATAACCACTTCAGCTAACAACGGCTTAAATTGACCCCAACCCATATCCTGACATTCTAAAGCCACTTCCGATCGCGTCTTGCCCGATAAAATCGCGTATAATCCTAACAAATTGTTACATTCAGGTCGTTCTGGGTCGTCAAACGTCAAACCTTTGATAGTATCGGTTTTACATCGCTTAATTTTTTTCTCGATCGCGTCTGGAGAATCGAGAAGGTTAATCCGACTCAGATCCGAAGGATCTGACTTAGACATTTTACGAGTTCCATCGGTTAAACTCATCACTCGCGCCCCTTCTTGACGAATGAGGGGGTCAGGCAGTTTCAAAACGGTTTTTCCTTTGGAACCATATTTATCGTTGATACGGATGGCAATATCGCGCGTCAATTCTAAGTGTTGTTTTTGATCTTCTCCGACAGGCACTTTATCGGCATCGTAGAGTAAGATATCAGCAGCCATTAAGACGGGATAATCGAGTAAGCCAACGCTGACGTTTTCGCCTTGTTTGACGGCTTTTTCTTTAAACTGGATCATTCTTTCCAACCAGTTGAGAGGCGTGATACAGTTGAGCAACCAAGCAAGTTCGCTGTGTGCGGTGACGTGGGATTGGACGAAAATCGTAGAATACTCTAAATCTATCCCACAAGCTAGATAAAGTGCGGCGATCGTATAAGTATCGTTGGCTAGAGTTTTGGGATCGTGGGGAACTGTGATAGCGTGTAAATCAACGACGCAAAAGAAATTATCGTATTCGTGCTGAATTTCAACCCAGTTCCGAATTGCGCCTAAATAGTTACCTAGATGTAGATTTCCCGTGGGTTGTACCCCAGATAAAATTCGCTGTTTTTTCATTATTGCGATCGCATATTTCTGGAGGATTAAAAAACTTTGGTCGCTCCGCATATTTCTTTACAATTATGCACTAGAAAATGCACTACCGTTTTGAGTTTTATCCCTATCAACGTCGTTTTCGTCAACCTTTAAAAACCAATCACGGGATTTGGGAGATTCGCGAGGGTATTATTCTGCGTTTAATTGATGGGGCGGGTAACGTGGGATGGGGAGAAATTGCGCCTTTACCCTGGTTTGGTTCGGAAACGTTAGAACAAGCATTAGAATTTTGTCTACAATTGTGGACAAAAATAACAACGCAAGAAATTCAAGAAATTCCAGATTCGTTACCTGCTTGTCAGTTTGGATTTGAGTCGGCGTTGGAATCTCTTGCACAGACGCAGAGAGGGGGAGACACAAGGGACAAGGTAGACAAGGTAGACAAGGTAGACAAGGTAGACAAGGTAGACAAGGTAGACAAGGTAGACGAAGGGGGACAAGGTAGACAA
>JAAUUT010000013.1 GCA_012031035.1 Candidatus Altimarinota bacterium
CTGTTCCCTACTCAAAAAGTCAAGTCAATTGAACTAAATTTTTTTATCAAATGAATTTAAAACCGTCAACGATTCTAGCCTTATTAAATCTGAATTTTTCTCGAAATTTGAAGAAAAAAAATATTTACAATCTAAGTTTTTTCAGCATAAGCAACATGACTCTGTAGATTGTAAAAAGAAACGTTTTATCGATCTAATAGGTTCGTCAATTGGATTATTGTTAATATTAATTATTTTTTTTCCTATTGCTCTAGTTATTAAAATTGACAGCCCAGGCTCAATTTTTTATTCTCAAATACGTTGCGGTCTACAAGGAAAGCCTTTTCGTATTTGGAAGTTTCGCACGATGGTTGAAGGAGCCGAACTCCAACAATATTTAGTTGATAATGAAATTGAAGGTTGTCTTTTTAAAAATAAAAACGATCCGCGCATTACTCGTGTCGGTAAATTTTTACGCCGTACCAGCTTAGATGAACTCCCTCAATTTTGGAATGTTTTTAAAGGGGAAATGAGCTTAGTTGGCACTCGACCTCCAACTCTAGATGAAGTTAAAAATTATCAAGATCGTCATTATAAAAGATTATTAGTAAAACCTGGACTAACTGGAGAATGGCAAGTGTATGGTCGCTCTAATATAAAACAATTTGATGATGTCGTTAACATGGATATTGACTATCAAAATAAATGGTCATTTTTGTACGATATTAAACTAATTTTAATGACTATTAGAGTGGTTGCACTTGGCAAAGGAGCTTACTAAATATCGATTTGAGCTAGTCATAAATAAAAAGATATTCCGAAAGTAATGATTTTATTGTAGAGCTAAAACAATGATTCTTCAGTCTTCAATTCCTACAAAATATGTTCTCAATTTTCCCGTAACTGCATTGCGCTTTGACGAACAAATTTATTTACTTTTAAAGTGGGCAAGAGCGCGCGAAAGTAAAATGGTCTGTTTGGCAAACGTTCACATGATTATGGAAGCTTATTGGAATCCGATGTTTGCTACAGTCTTGAACTCTGCCGATATCGTAGCTCCTGATGGGATGCCATTAGTCTGGATGCTCAGACAAATGGGAATATTTGGGCAAAACCGCGTTGCTGGAATGGATGTTTTTCTTCGTTTATGCGAACTTAGTCAACTTTCCAAAATCAGTATTTTCTTTTTAGGTTCTCAACAAACAGTTCTCGATCGCATCAAAAAAAGATTGTTAAGCGAGTTTCCGAACGTTCAAATAGCAGGAATGGAACCTCTGCCATTTAGACCTCTTTCAGCAAGCGAGGATACAGAACTGATTCAAAAAATCAATCAAAGTGGTGCTGGATTGGTGTTTATTTGCTTGGGATGTCCGAAACAAGAAAATTGGATGTATGAGCATCGGAATAAAATTCAAGCAGTGATGCTCGGTTTGGGTGCTGTTTTTCCTTTATACGCGGGTTTGCAAAAACGAGCACCTTTTTATATTAGAGAATCGGGTTTGGAATGGTTGTATCGTTTAATTCAAGAACCGCAACGACTCTGGCATCGCTATGGAAAGACAATTCCACCGTTCATGTGGTTGTCTCTACAACAACTGTTAGTACAACTGGGGGATCGAGCTTCACCAGAGCTTATCGAAAAACTGTATGCTGCTATTATCCATCAACCCTCTTTCGAGCTTGATGTTGATTGTTTAGAGCTTAATGCAGACTCCCCTAAAATTGGTGAAATTTTATTGAGACAAAATTTAGTTTCTGACGTAGTTTTGTCAACTGCCCTGGAAGAACAACGTTTAACCAAGAAAAAACTTGGAGAAATTTTAGTCGAACGAGGATATATTTCCCCTGATGAATTAGAGTATTACCTGCAAAATCAAAAAATTAAATTAGGCGAACTACTAGTTCAAAACCACATTATTTCTCAAGCTAAGTTAAACAAATTATTAGATTTACAACAATCTAATCATTGTCGATTAGGAGAAGTAATAATTCAGCAAAAAATTCTTTCTCCTCAACAGTTAGAGCAATTTTTACGAGAACAATACTGGCGCAAACAAGGTTTGTGGTTAATGCCGAATACCAATAACATTCATGAAGCTCAACCTACCTTGGTTAAAACTTCTGAAGTAGTTGTTTGAGGCTATTTAATTGCGATCGCGTTGGCATAGCTCATCTTTTAAACGTAGCGTCTTTTTCGGAAAATAACTTTTTTTTCCACTCTTCCTCTCAAATAACCTAATAAAACTTAATCTCTTATGCTGAGATATTTCTCAAAATTTTTATATGTTTTCCCTTCTAATAATTTAATTTTAATTCCTTGGGGAATAGTTTTTGTTTTAGTCTCCTCGCTAGAGATTATTGGGATTGGCGCGATCGGTCCTTTTATAAGTCTAGCTAGTAATCCCGATTTGATTCGTCAAAATTATTGGTTAAATCTGATTTATTCCCAACTTGGTCTAAGTCAATCTAACCAGTTTATTGCCATTCTTGGAATAGTTGTCATTACTATTTTTGCATCAAATCATTTATTAGTTGGTCAACTCAATCTCGTATCTTTAAATTTAGCTATCTTCAAAGAGAAAAATTGATTACGAGATTGATGAATGGTTATATTAATGCTGATTATACATTTCATCTTGATAAAAATAGCGCTCAAGTTATTCAGAATATAATTGGTACCACTGATAGTTTCGCCAACTGTATTATGAGTACAATGTTAACATCAGTTGCCAATTCAATTAATATTCTTTCGATTTCTGTTTTGCTTTGTATAGTTAACCCTTGGGCAGTTGCCTCTTTATTATTTGTCGTTATTCCTTTATTCTTTTTATTCAACTTCTTCAAAGACAAAATGCGTTTTTGGGGAAAAGAACTATACGAAGCCAATCAAGGAATTATCCGTAGTATCAATCATGGACTGGGAGGTTTTAAAGAAACACGAATCATTGGTTGTGGAGAATATTTTGAGCGAGAGACAATTGACCAAGCAATCAGATTTGCCAACGCATCGATTGCTTTTTATGCGTTCAAGTTATCTCCTCGTTTTATTATTGAGACAATTTTAGTCATGTTCCTAGTAGCTTTTACATCAATTTTGTTGCTACTCGGACAGAATATACAGCAACTTTCATCAATTTTAAGTATTTTTGCCTTGGCCTCAATTCGTCTAATTCCCGCATTTACAAATCTTACCAATGGATTAAGTGTTCTGCGTAACTCTAGCTATGATTTAAATCAGCTTTACAGCGATCTTAAAGAATTAGAAAAAAATCCTAATTTAAAACCAATTGAGCGAGCAAGTATAACAAAAGAAAAAATAGATTTCAGAAAAGAAATTATTTTAGATAGCATTACTTACCGCTATCCAAATGTCTCAAAAAACGCTCTTAATGAAATATCATTAACGCTATCTAAAGGACAATCAATTGCCTTGATCGGTCAATCGGGTGCGGGAAAAACGACATTAGTCGATGTTATTTTAGGTTTGTTAACTCCCCAACAAGGAGATATTAAAGTCGATGGAATTTCTATCTACGGGAATTTGCGTTCCTGGCAGAATCTAATTGGTTATATTCCTCAATCTATCTTTTTAATTGACGATACAATTGAGAAAAATATTGCTTTTGGCGTTCCAGAAAACGAGATAGACCAACAGAGATTAGACAAAGCCATTCAAGCGGCTCAATTAAGCGAAGTTATTGAAAACCTTCCTAACGGATTAAAAACAAGAGTTGGCGAACGCGGAGTCATGTTATCTGGCGGACAAAGACAGCGCGTAGGAATCGCGAGGGCACTGTATCACGAAAGAGAAATTTTAGTCTTAGACGAAGCAACTTCCGCACTCGATAACGAAACCGAACAGTTAGTGACAGAAGCGATTAAATCTTTGAGCGGAGTTAAAACGACAATTATTATCGCTCATCGCCTGACTACCGTCGAACATTGCGATCGCATTTATATGTTAGAAAAAGGTCGCATTGTCAAGTCAGGAAGCTATCAAGAAGTCGTCTTAAAAGAACAAGCTATTCGTTAGAAAAAAATTTTAGAAAACAGAATATGCAACAGCATTTTTCTTTACAAGTCAAAGAATTTTGGCAAGCGCAACTACTCAATGTTGCATCGCCTACTCAGATTCCCATGGCTAAGCGATCTCATTTAAGACAAGAAAATGTAGATTATGTCATTCAAGAGCTAACCTTAGAGTCAATAACAACATCGGCTTTACAGTCTCTGGTTGAAACTAGCGAACTCGACTTCAAAACTCTCTTGCTAGGCGCTTGGGCCTTGTTATTAAGCCGTTATAACACTTTTCAAAACGTTATTTTTGGGGCGACTTACGAACTCGATAAAGTTTTACCAGTTAAAGTTCAGGTAGCATCCGACGAATCGCTAGTAGTATGGTTAAAGAATTTACAGAGGGAATGGCTTGCCCTAGAACCGTATAAAAACGTTTCTTTAAAACAGATAAAACAATGGAGCAGTTGGGTTGAAAGCGTTCCGCTATTCGATAGCTGTTTGGTTTTTGAAGATGCTAATTGGTCAGCTTCGCTCGACTGTTCTCTCATTTTAAACGTAGATGGTACTCGATGGCGTTCGCTAAAGCTTTATTACGACGATCGCAAGTTTGATAAAAATGCGATCGCTCGTTTGTTAGGACACTTGCAAACCTTACTCGAAGGAATGGCAGCGAACCCTCAGCAACGTTTGAGAGATTTACCCCTTTTAACGGCAACAGAAAAGCATCAATTACTCGTTGAATGGAATGATAGCAAAGTAGATTATCCAAAAGATAAATGCGTCCATCAACTGTTTGAAGATCAGGCCGAGCGAACCCCAGAAGCGATTGCTGTTATTTTACCTTCCTTAGAACGAGGTAGTGAAGAACGGCTAACCTATGAAGAACTCAACCGCAGAGCTAATTTGCTCGCTACCCAACTGCAACAGATGGGAGTAGGAGCAGAAACATTTGTGGCAATATGTATGGAGCGCTCGCTTGAAACGATTGTTGCCATACTGGGTATTCTTAAAGCTGGTGGTGTCTACGTTCCACTCGATCCAGCTTATCCACAAGAGCGTTTGACTTGGATGCTGGAAGACAGCAGTGCTCCAGTCTTGATAACCCAATCCCATCTTATTGAGAAATTGCCCAGCCATCGCGCTCGACTGTTATGCCTGGATGCCAATTGGGGTGCTGAGGTTCGCGAGAATAGGATAGCAACAAACTGTTATGTTCCCTCAAGCAATCTCGCTTACATTAACTATACTTCAGGATCGACAGGTCGCCCTAAAGGCGTAGCGATTCCCCATCGCGGGGTGATGCGCTTGGTGTTGGCGACTAACTATGCAACCCTTGATGGCAAACAAACTATCTTGCAGTTAGCACCGATTTCCTTCGATGCAGCAACCTTTGAAATTTGGGGTGCATTACTGCACGGGGGATGCTGTGTGTTGTTTCCTAGCAATGGCATTCCCGACCTCAAAGAGCTAAAAACGGTTATTACCAATTATCAAATAAGTACCCTGTGGCTGACAGCAGCTTTATTTAACACCATTATTACTGAGTTGCCAGAAGCGTTAAAGGGAGTTCGAGAGATTCTGACGGGAGGAGAAGCGCTTTCAATCGCTCACATTCGTAAAGCGTTGGAATTATTACCCGAAACGCAGTTGATTAATGGCTACGGCCCGACGGAAAGTACCACATTTACCTGTTGTTACCGAATCCCTCGCTCCCTCGATACTAACTTAACCTCGATTCCTATTGGAAACGCGATCGCCAATACCGAAGTATACATTCTCGACCCGCAACTGCAACCCGTTCCGATTGGAATACCTGGCGAATTATATATCGGCGGCGACGGTCTTGCTCGCGAATATCTCAACCGTCCCGAATTAAACCAAGAGAAATTTATTGCTCATCCTTTTTCCCACAATCCAGACGCACGTCTTTACAAAACAGGAGATTTGGTTCGTTATTTACCCAATGGCAATATTGAGTTTATCGGACGCAAAGATGCTCTGGTTAAGATTCACGGCTATTTAATCGAACTCGGAGAAATTGAAACCTTGCTAGCTGAGGACGAATCGGTACGGGATGCCGTTGTCGTCATGCACGAAGACAAACCAGGAGATAAGAAACTAATCGCTTATGTAACCCCAAAAGTAGAACCGATTAGCGTTAGTTTGCTCAAGCAGAATCTCAAACAGCGATTGCCCAATTATATGATCCCGACAGCCATTGTCGTGTTAGATAAAATTCCCCTGACACCCAATGGTAAAGCAGATCGGCGATCGTTCCCCATTCCAGTTACGAACAGAAATGAGTCAGATGCGAATTTTGTAGCTCCCAGTACGCCTACAGAAAAAGCCTTGGCTGATATTTGGTGCGGTGTCTTAGGACTAGAAACAGTCGGCATAGAAGATAACTTTTTCGATCTTGGTGGGACTTCCTTACTGGGAATGCAATTAGTTGCTAGAGTTCAAAAACAATTTACCGCTGATTTTCGCTCGGTCAAACTTTACCAATATCCGACCATTCGCACTTTAGCCCAACATCTTTCTCAAACCGAACAGCAACAATCCTATCAAACGATGCAACTTCGTGCCCAGCGTCAGAAAGCAGCGCAAATACAACGGCAACGCCCATTAAAGAGATAATAACAATGACAAATATCGATGAATATGATGCCATCAATGGTGTGGCAATTATTGGAATGGTTGGGCGTTTTCCTGGCGCAGCCAACGTAGACAAGTTTTGGCAAAACTTGCGCGAGGGAGTTGAATCGACAACTTTCTTTACCAACGAACAATTAGACCCTAGTGTTGATGCAACGCTACGTCAAGAGCCTAACTATGTAAAAGCTAAGGGCATCGTTGAGGGAGCAGAAACCTTTGATGCAGCTTTCTTTGGCATTGGGCCTAGAGAAGCAGAAGTTATGGATCCGCAAGCCAGAGTTTTCTTGGAATTAGCCCAGGAAGCTCTAGAAAATGCGGGTTATGCCCCTGAGTCTTTCGACGGATTAATCGGACTTTATGCAGGTTCGGGACAGAATACCTATTTCGAGCGACATATTTGCGGTCGTCCAGAGATTATCGATCGCATCGGCGCATTTCAAACGATGCTGGCCAATGAAAAGGATTTTGTCACCACGCGCGCGTCCTACAAGCTAAACCTCACCGGACCGAGCATCAGCGTTAATACTGCTTGTTCTACCTCCCTCGTCGCAGTCATTCAAGCTTTTCAAGGTTTAATGAATTATCAGTGCGATCTGGCACTTGCTGGGGGAATCTCCATTACAACTCCCCAAAATAGCGGCTATCTCTATCAAGAAGGAGGAATGCTCTCCCCTGACGGTCGCTGTCGTCCCTTCGATGCTAAAGCACAGGGTACGATGTTCAACAATGGAGCGGGCTTAGTCGTCCTCAAACGCTTAGAAGATGCAATAAACGATCGCGATCGCATTTATGCCGTGATTCGCGGCGTAGGCACGAACAACGATGGCGCAGGGAAAGTAAGCTTTACTGCTCCTAGCGTTCACGGACAGTCGGATGCAATTCTCATGGCGCAAGCATATGCAGGTTTCGACCCCGAAACTATTTCCTACATTGAAGCTCATGGTACTGCTACTCCGCTAGGCGATCCCATCGAAATCGAAGCCCTGACCAAAGCTTTCCGCTCTCAAACCGATGCCAAACAATTCTGCGCGATTGGCTCGCTCAAAAGTAATGTCGGTCATTTAGTTGCGGCAGCCGGAGTTGCAGGGCTGATTAAAACCGCTCTCGCGCTCAAGCACAAGCAAATTCCCGCTAGCTTAAATTTCGAGAAACCCAATCCAGAAATCGATTTTGCCAATAGTCCTTTCTACGTCAATAGCAATCTCGCCGAATGGCAAGCGGGCGCAACTCCTAGAAGAGCGGGAGTAAGTTCCTTTGGGGTAGGCGGCACAAATGCTCATATAGTTCTCGAAGAAGCCCCAGAACTCGAACCTTCTAGTTCCTCTCGTCCGAGCCAGCTATTATTACTCTCGGCGAAAACCAGCACGGCTCTCGATAAAGCGACCTTCGATCTTAAAGATTATTTACAAAATCACCCAGAAATGAATCTGGCTGATGTGTCTTATACCTTACAGCAAGGTCGTAAATCCTTTAACTACCGCCGTTGTATAGTCTGTCGAGATACTGCTGACGCGATCGCAGCTTTAAAGTCTCTCGATCCCAAACAAGTAACGACTCGTCAGGCAGAAATTCGCGATCCGGCGGTTGTTTTTATGTTTCCCGGACAGGGATCGCAATACATCCACATGGGTTGGAATCTTTACCAGCACGAACCCGTTTTTCGCGAGACAGTCGATCGCTGCACCGAAATCCTCAAGCCTTTACTAGGTAAGGATTTACGAGAAGTCATGTATCCTGCCGATGGCGACAAGGAAATGGCTGAAGCCTTACTGCGTCAGACCATCTATACTCAACCAGCCTTATTTACGATTGAGTATGCTTTGGCGCAACTTTGGTTGAGTTGGGGAATTAAACCCGCCGCTACCATCGGACACAGTATTGGTGAGTTTGTCGGTGCTTGCTTGGGAGGGGTATTTTCTCTTGAAGATGCGCTGAAGCTTGTTGCTACGAGAGCGCGAATGATGTGGGACTTACCAAAAGGCTCGATGCTTTCGGTACGTTTGAGCGCAGCAGAAGTTGAAAAACAATTGAAAGAAGGATTAGCGATTGCTGCGATTAATGGCCCTTCTTTGTGCGTTGTTTCGGGTCCGACAGAGGTAGTTGCCGCCTTGCAACAAGAATTAGAAGCTCAAGAGATTGTCTGTCGTCCCCTACATACATCTCACGCCTTCCATTCGCCGATGATGGAACCCATTGTCGAACCCTTTGCCAAAGTGGTGAGAAGCATCAAGCTATCGCCCCCAATCATTCCTTTCGTTTCTACTGTAACGACCGCTTGGATTACCGACGAACAAGCCACCGATCCCCTTTACTGGGCAAGCCATATGCGGGCAACCGTTCGCTTTGCTGAGGGGGTACAAACCCTGTGGCAGCATCAACCAGAGAGCGTTTTACTCGAAGTGGGGCCTCGAACTACGACGGCAACCCTGGCGCGACAGCAAAGCAAGAATCCCAAACAACAAATTGCCATTTCTTCCTTGGGGAGTAGTGCAGAAGATGACGCAGAATGGACGGCAATTTTAGGAGCAATCGGTCAGTTGTGGCTGGCTGGCGTTTCCCCAGATTGGCGCAGCTTTTATGCCCAAGAAATACGCCATCGCCTACCGCTACCAACTTATCCTTTTGAGCGCCAACGTTTTTGGATCGACCCGAAACCAGCCATAGAAACCACTCACTCACCACAAATCGAATCAACCCCAGACAACAAACAGATCGTCCCCATGACACAATCTCGCAAACAACAATTAATCCCCATTCTCAAAGAAGTTCTCGAAGATACTTCGGGACTCGATCTATCCGGTGCTGACGAAGTAATTAGCTTCTTGGAAATGGGACTCGATTCTCTTTCGCTAACCCAAGTTGCGATCGCGCTCAAAAAGAAATTCAAGGTTCCAGTCACTTTCCGACAGTTGTTAGAAGATTATACCAACTTAGATCTACTAGCTGGCTTTATCGAGCCAAAATTACCCGCAGATGCTCTCCCCGCAGCCACCCCCGCACCAGTTGCTGCTCCTATACCAGTCATTTCTATGACAGAAATTTCTCATAGTAACAATGGTAACGGTAATGGGAATAGTAAAAATAGTTCTCCTTCCGTATTGCCGATGAATCCCGAAAAAGCGAGCGCGATCGAAGCATTAGTCGCCCAACAGTTGCAAATTATGGCGCGACAGTTGGAACTTTTGGGTCAAGGCGAGAGTGCGTCTGCTGTAGCTCCTACAACAACGCCTCAAGCATTTGTCCCCGCGATCGAAATTAAAGCCCCTGAAACTAATGGCAAGAGCGTTAAAGCTGAAGAACCCACCCCGAAAAAATCCTTTGGACCGGGGGCCAAAATTGAAAAAACTGTCAGTGCTGCTCTCAGCGAAGAACAACAGGCAAAACTAGAAAAAATTATTGCTCGTTACAACGCTCGTACCCAAGAATCGAAGCGACAAACCCAAGAACATCGACCTTATTTAGCCGATCCGCGCACCGTTTCGGGTTTTACGCCTTTGCTCAAAGAGATGGTTTATCCGATCGTAACCGATCGCGCTTCGGGTTCAAAGCTTTGGGATGTAGACGGAAATGAATATGTCGATTTGACTAACGGTTTTGGATTGAACTTCTTCGGTTGGTCGCCAGAGTTCGTCAGAGATGCTGTCGTCGCTCAACTCGATAAAGGCATTGAAATCGGGCCTCAAACTCGTTTAGCGGGTAAAGTTGCCAAGATGGTTAGTGAAATGACGGGGATGGAGCGAGTTGCTTTCTGCAACACTGGCTCGGAAGCCGTTATGGCAACCTTGCGTCTTGCTCGTACTGTGACGGGAAGAAACTTGGTCGCAACCTTTGCCGGAGATTACCACGGCACATTTGACGAGGTACTTTATCGTCAGGGTGCAAATCTAAAAACTCTACCAGCGGCTCCTGGTATTTTGCCTTCCATGTTTGAGAACTTGCTGGTATTGGATTATGCTGCTCCTGAATCCCTAGAAATCCTTCGCAATCGCGCGGACGATTTGGCAGCTATCTTGGTAGAACCCGTCCGCAGTCGCGATCCAGGCTTACAACCTAAAGAGTTTTTACAACAATTGCGTCACCTTACCGAACAGTCAGGAACAGCGTTCATTTTTGATGAAGTCGTAACGGGATTTCGCGTGCATCCCGGCGGCGCACAAGCTTATTTTGATATTCGCGCTGACATGGCAACTTACGGCAAAGTCGTTGGCGGTGGCTTGCCTATCGGCATTTTAGCGGGTAAAGCCGAATATATGGACGCTCTCGATGGCGGATTCTGGCAGTATGGCGACAATTCTATCCCCGAAGTGGGAGTAACTTTCTTTGCCGGAACGTTTGTGCGCCATCCTATGGCTTTAGCAGCGGCAGAAGCCGTTATCAATAGACTCAAAGAAGGCGGGCCCGAATTGCAGCGATCGCTAGCCGAAAAAGTCAACAAGTTTGCAACGCACCTCAACCAGCATTTTGAACGGGTAGAAGCACCCATTAAAATCGCTCATTTCAGTTCGCTTTTCTACATTACCTATCCCCACGAACTGCCTTACGCTAATCTGTTGTTTTATTTGTTACGAGAAAAAGGCGTTCATGTTTGGGATCATCGCCCCTGTTTCTTTACCTTGTCTCATTCTGAGGAAGATATCGAATTAGTGATACGCGCCTTTAAAGACAGCGTAGCCCAAATGCAGGCTGATGGCTTCCTGCCACAACCATCGCACAGCAACGGAATTGCTAACCTTAGCCGACGCAATTCTCCACCTCAACCGGGTGCCAGATTAGGTAAAGATCCCGAAGGAAACCCCGCTTGGTACGTTCCCGACCCCGACAGACCTGGAAAATACCTGCAAGTCTCCGACACCTAAGCGATATAGCACCTGCGCTAAATTGCTCGGATAGAACGAAGGGGTCACAGTTCACTGATTGGCACTGCTTTGAGTTCTAATTCGCGATCGCAGCGCAACGTCAATCAGCAACACTGCTTTATCTACTTTTTGTACCTCACTTGTTAAGAGAACTGCGATAACTCACAATTCTGACAGACATTTTTGCAACATTGCGATCGCTTTGACAACAGATGAATAACTCACAATCATCAAAACACATCGTGTCGCTTACTTCATTGCGAGGTATAGCAGCCCTACTCGTGATGTTGCATCACTATTTTTATTTTTTGTTGCCTAGAATTGGGCCAACACTAGAGCCTTACACGATGTTCTTTTTTAATGGTTATTTATGGGTTGATTTTTTCTTTATTTTGAGTGGTTTTGTTCTCACTCACGCATACATTAAGACATTCTCTTTAAAGGTTAGTCAAGATAGTTATCGAGCCTATTTTATCTCGCGCATTGCACGAATTTATCCGCTGCATCTTTTTATGCTATTTCTTTTTTTTAGCAGCGAACTTCTACGACTAGTTTACATTGCTTATACAGGAGGTGAAGTCAATGCTGCTCCGTTTACTGGTATCTATAGCCTTTCCAGTCTGATTGGCAATTTGTGGATGGTTCAAGCTTTAGATTTTAGTTCGCCTCCTCTATTTGATGTTTTAACTACCTGGAATCAACCAGCTTGGTCGATTAGTGCAGAATGGCTCGTCTACCTTTTCTTTCCCTTTCTATTGTTTGATTTGACCAAATGTCAAAATAAAACTCACTTTCTCATTTATGGAATTGCCCTAGTTAGTTTATTTCTGTTAATCATTTTTACTTATGGGCACCTTAACTTTCTTGGTTTGTGGTCGTTGGTGCGATGTGCCCTAGAAGCTATCCTTGGCATGACTATTTACAAAATTTATCAGAGTGGCTCGTATCGCCATTTCTTCTCTTTTAATTCAACGCTAATTATATCAATTCTTAGTATTTTCCTGGTCATGCATTATGACTGGAACGATTGGTTTTCCCTCTTGCCTTTTTGCTTACTAATTTTATCGACTTCTGTCAAGAGAGGCGATGCAATTTCTAATTTGCTTGCTTGGCAACCCATCATATATTTTGGAGAGATTTCCTATTCTATTTATATGACTCATTGGTTTGTTCAAGAAACAGCAAAGCGAGTTTGGAAAATAGTTTTTGATAAAGATCTGGGAATGGATTTTAACTTTTTACAAACTTTGACGATGTTATTTGTCTGTGTTGTAATTGTAATAGGAATGGCATCTTTAACTTATAAGCTTATAGAAATGCCAAGTCGCTACTACCTCAAAAATAAATTTTTGACCAAAAAATATATTGGTTGATTTATAAAGATAAAAAACTAGCTAAACGATCAATCGACCATCGTATAAATAAGTCAATAAAAATAATAAAGTTAATTACATTAGAGGAATTTCATGAGTTTGACTGATTCACCATTTACGACGACTACTGTTGAGTTCGATCCTTTTGCAGATGGAGAACTGTTATTGACAGCACTCGCAACAGAATCCCAAAAAGAAATTTGGGCATCTGTGCGAATGAGCGATGAGGCTAATTGTGCTTATAACGAATCTCAATCGTTACGATTGAGAGGAGATCTGAATATCGCAGCGTTGCAATCCGCATTACAAGAGTTAGTACAACGTCACGAAGCTCTACGGATGACTTTTAGCCCTGATGGAAGGCAACTTTGTATTGCTACCTCGCAAGAACAAGAACTTCCTTTAATCGATCTGTGCGAATTAGAACCTCAAAAAAGAAATAAACAACTAGTCGATTTCCTAGCAAAAGAAGTTAGTCAGCCTTTCAATCTAGAAATTGGCCCATTATTTCGCACGAAACTGATTAGATTGAGTTCTCAAGAGCATCTGATGCTATTGACAGCCCATCATATTATTTGTGATGGTTGGTCTTGGGGAGTAATCATACCAGAATTAGGCAAATTATATAGCGACATCCAAAAAGGTTTGATTCCCGAATTAGAAGAACCAGATCGATTTAGCGATTATGCTTTACAACAAGAGGACGAAGCCAATAGTAGCGAAGCGATCGCTGCCGAAAAATATTGGGTAAATCAATTCTCTAGCTCGATCCCAGTCGTCGACCTGCCGACCGATCGCCCTCGTCCTTCCTTGAGAACATTTAACGCTGCTCGCGAAGATCGGGTTTTAGAGGCTGCTTTAGTAGCTGCACTCAAACAACTGGGAAATCAGGTGGGTTGTAGTTTTATGACAGTCGTTTTAGCGGCGTTTGAGGCGTTTCTCTCCCGCTTGACTCAACAGCCAGACCTAACGATCGGTATTCCAACTGCCGGACAAGCCGCTTCTGGAAGATACAACATGGTCGGTCACTGCGTCAATCTTTTGCCCATTCGCACCCACGTCGAAGCCGATGGCTCGTTTATTGACTATCTGCGATCGCGTCGAGTGCCCTTACTCGATGCTTACGACCATCAGCAATTTACCTTTGGTAGTTTAGTCAAAAAATTAACTTTACCGAGAGATCCGAGTCGCATTCCGCTCGTTCCCGTGATTTTTAATCTCGATCGCGGTTTAGAAAAAGAACAGTTGCAGTTTGCCGGACTAGAGGTAGAATTCTCCACGAATCCTCGCTCGGCTGAAAACTTTGAACTGTATGTTAACGCCACTGAGCTAGGTGGCAAGCTAATTCTCGAATGTCAGTACAATACCAATTTGTTTGACGCAGAAACTATCCAGCGTCGCCTGGCCGAGTTTGAGACTTTGCTAGCAGGTGTTGTTGCCGATCCCGATTGCACTATTGCAACCTTACCTTTACTCTCCAAGGCAGAACAACAATTACTGGCGCAGTGGAACGAAACTCAGCAGGACTATCCCCACGACAAATGCCTTCATCAACTGGTGGAAGAACAAGTAGCCCGCTCGCCCGAAGCGATCGCGGTAATCTTTGAAGGACAAAAGCTTACTTATGCAGAACTCGATCGACGCGCTGACCAGCTAGCTTGCTATCTCCAAACTTTGGGAGTTCGACCAGACACTTTAGTTGGCATCTGTGTCGAGCGATCGCCAGAAATGATTATTGGCATCTTAGGCATTCTAAAAGCGGGTGGAGCTTACGTACCCCTAGATCCTTCTCTTCCTCAAGAACGCTTGGCATACATGATGGAAGATTCCCAAATCGCCCTTCTTTTGACCCAACAACGACTAAAAGTCAAGCTAGGCGATCCCGAAGGACACATTATTTGCCTGGATACAGACTGGGAGGCGATCGCAACCGCTAGCACGACGGTTTCTATCAAAGACGTTACGCCCGATAACCTCGCTTATATCATCTACACATCAGGTTCGACAGGCAAACCAAAAGGCGTAGCCATTCAACATCGCAGCGTTGTCAATCTCCTAAACTCTGTTCGCCATCAGCCCGGATTAACCGACCAAGATACACTTCTCTCCGTAACAACTTTTTCTTTTGATATTTCTGTCTGCGAGCTATTTCTTCCCTTAATCGTTGGCGCAAAACTGTTATTAATTAGTCAAACGGTAGCTTCTGACGGCATCGAACTGCTAAAAGTCTTGCAGACTTATGAAGTCACCTTCATGCAACCGACTCCCGCTACTTGGCGAATGCTGCTAGCGGCTGGATGGCAGGGCAGCCCTCAGTTAAAAGCGATTAGTACGGGCGAAGCCCTACCCAGAGAGTTAGCCAATCAATTATTACCGAAAGTCGCTCAACTCTGGAACCTTTATGGGCCGACAGAAACGACCATTTGGTCTACCGCTTGTCAGATTCAATCGAGTAACGAATTGCTCTCTATCGGTCGTCCGATCTCCAACACGCAAACTTATATTCTTGATGCTCGCCTGCAACCCGTTCCTATCGGCGTACCAGGAGAATTATATATTGGCGGCGACGGACTAGCACGCGGCTATCTCAACCGTCCCGAACTCAATCAAGAAAAATTCATTGTCAATCCTTGGGACAACTCAGGTCGCCTCTACAAAACAGGAGACTTGGCTCGTTACTTACCAGACGGAAGAATCGAGTGTCTCGGTCGTCTTGACTACCAAGTGAAGATTCGCGGTTTCCGCATTGAATTAGGCGAAATTGAAGCAGCCCTCCTCGGACATCCGAGCGTAGAAGAGGCGGTTGTTACGGTTCGAGAAGATATTCCGGGCGAGAAAGCACTGGTTGGCTATGTCATCCCAGGAAGTTTGTCACAAACCGATACACCAGTTAATTCCAGCAACAGTACCCAGCACGTAGCAGCATGGAATCAACGATGGGATTTACTTTACCAATCTGGTCTGTCCAACGATCCGACTCGCGATTCATCTCAACCTCAATCGTTAGACGATGCGGCAATTCTTCAACAGTTAACCGATCGCACCGACTTTAACGAACAAGTACGAGAGTGGTTAGCGCAAACGACCGAGCGAATTGTGAAATTACATCCTAACCGCGTTCTTGAAATCGGTTGCGGGACGGGTCAAATTTTGATGGCAATTGCATCTCATTGTAGCTATTACTTAGGCACCGACTATTCTGCGACTGCGATCGAGGCACTAGAAAAACAACTCAAAACCGCCAGCGTCACCTTGCCTCAAGTCGAGCTAAAACATCAAGCAGCAGACGAATTCCAAAATATCGAGCCAGCTTCGTTTGATACAGTAATTATTCACTCGGTCGCTCAATATTTCCCCGACGTGCAATATTTAGTGCGAACGATTGAAAATGCCGTTCGTGCAGTTAAATCAGGAGGCTGCATTTATATCGGCGACATACAAAGCTACGCGCTCTTGGAAGCTTATCATGCAGGCGCTCAACTGAAACGCTCTCCCGCATCGATGACAACGGCAAAGCTGAGAGCCATCGTTGAAAACCGCGTCCGTAACGAAGACGAATTAGTCGTCGATCCCGAATTTTTCTATGCGCTTAAAGAATACCTTCCTGGGATCGATCGCGTTGAGATCGAGTTGCGTCGCGGTCGTTTGTGGAATGAAACGACACAGTTTCACTACGACGTATTCCTTTATGTCGGAACCGAAGAAACCAACGCGATCGACCCGCTTTGGCACGATTGGCTCGACGAAGATCTAACAGTAGCAGGAGTACGTCAACTACTGGAAGAAACCCAACCCGATTACTTCTTCATTAAAAGAATTCCCAACGCTCGGATTCAGAAAGAAGTCCAAACCTTAGCATTACTCAAACAAAATGACAATCCAGAAACTTTGGCAAACCTACTCGAAAAATTAGAGACTTTGCCTACTGGGATCGATCCAGAGGTGATTTGGGAACTGGGCGAAAGCCTATCTTACCAAGTATCTCTAAGATGGTCGAGTGCTGCTAAAGATGGATATTTTGAGGCAGTATTTGCACGCTCTCATCAAGCTTTTTCTATCCCCTCGCCAACTGTAGCTCCCACCTGGAAAGATTATGCCAATAATCCCGCCCTCAAACAGGCAGACGATCGCCAACTAATTCCGCAATTGCGCCAATTTTTGCAAAAGCGCTTGCCGGATTATATGATACCTAGCACTTTTGTCGCACTAGAGGTAATGCCGCTAACTGCTAACGGAAAAATCGATCGCAAGGCTTTACCAAAGCCCGATAGCATTCAACAGTTAGACAAAACTTATGTAGCTCCTCAAAATTCTCTAGAGCAACAAATTGCTGAAGTCTGGGAACAGGTTCTCAATCTAGAAAGAGTCGGGATTTACGATAACTTCTTCGAGTTAGGAGGACATTCGTTACTTGGCATCCAAATTGTTTCTCGACTGCGAAAAACATTACAAATTGAACTGCCTTTAGCAAGCTTATTTGAAGTTCCTACCATAGCAAATTTAGCCAAGCGCATCGAAACCATTCAATGGGCAGCAAAAGTCTCTGACGAAACTCAAATGGAAATGATAGGCGAATACGAAGAGGGTGAAATATGAAAACGGTTGACCAATTATTGTCAGAGTTTTACAGTCTAGGCATCAAATTATGGGTTGAAGGCGATCGACTTCGCTATAAAGCTCAGAAAGATGTTCTAACCTCTGACAGGCTAGCTAGCTTGAAAGAACATAAAGCGGAAATCATTGCGTTTCTTCAAGAAACAACCCCCGCTGTTAAGACCGATGTTCTGCCAAAATTATTGCCAGTTGCCAGGAAGCAATATCTACCGCTCTCCTTCTCCCAACAACGCCTTTGGCTTGAGGAACAATTCGACCCCGGTAAATCTTCGTATAACATCCCGCTAGCCTATCTTTTGACGGGTAAGCTCGATTTAGTAGTTCTAAAACAGTGTTTGCTGGAAATCATTCGACGGCATGAAATTTTGCGAGTCACCTTTCACTGCGTAGACGGAGATCCAGTACAAATCATCTCCCCAGATATCGCTCTGGATTTACCAGTTGTTGATTTGCAAGACTTTCCAAGAGAGCGCCGAGAAGAAGCCGCTCGACAGGAAGCGACTAAAGAAGCTCAAACACCTTTTGATTTAGTTGCCGGGCCAGTCTATCATTTTAAACTTCTGCGATTGAGCGAATCTGAAAGCGTTCTGCTTCTGACCATTCACCATATTGTTGCTGATGGTTGGTCTTCTGAGGTTTTCTTTCGGGAACTGACAAGACTTTATGAAGCTTTTGCTAAAAATCAGCCTTCGCCCCTATCTGAATTACCGATTCAGTACGTCGATTTTGCCTGCTGGCAGCGTCAGTGGTTGCAAGGCGAAGCCCTAGAATCTCAACTTGACTATTGGAAACAACAGTTAGGTGGAAGCTTACCCATTCTGCAACTTCCCACCGATCGCCCGCGCTCGCTTACTCCCCTCAATCGCGGCGACGTACAGCGTCAGATGCTCTCAGAGGAACTAACCGATTCCTTGAGAAAGTTAAGTCAGCGTGCGGGAGCAACGCTCTCAATGACCCTGTTAGCGGCGTTTAATGTCTTACTTTATCGCTATAGCGGACAAGACGATCTCATCGTTGGCTCGCCGATTGCCGGACGCAATCAAGTAGAAGTAGAGGAGCTAATCGGTTTTTTTGTCAATACCTTGGCGTTGCGGTCTAATCTTTCAGGAAATCCAAGTTTTCTGGAGTTGGTGCATCGGGTGCGCAAAGTGTCTTTAGAGGCTTATGCTAACCAAGACGTACCGTTTGAAAAATTGGTTGAAACCCTCAAACCCGATCGCGATCGCACTCGTCCGCCCTTATTTCAAGTGATGTTTGCCATGAATCCACCTTGGACCAATGGCAATGCCCGCGAGGTATCGGGACTGAGGATTACTTCTACCTTTGGATACGTTCATAACGGCACGTCTAAATTCGATCTAACTCTGGTGATGAGGGATACTGGGAAAGGGCTAAGAGTATCCATCGAGTACAACACCGATTTGTTTGACGAGAGTACAATCGCTCGAATGCTGGGGCACTTTCAGACTTTGTTGGAAGGCATTGTAGCCAACCCCGATTGTTCCATTGCCGAGCTTCCACTATTAACCGCTCAAGAGAAACATCAACTGTTGGAGCAATGGAATGATACCCGCGCAGATTACCCCGATACAGCCTGCATTCATCAATTAATCGAAGCACAAGCCGAGAAAACACCAGACGCGATCGCCGTAGTGGCTGACAAGCAGCCATTAACCTATCAGGAGTTAAACGCACGCGCCAATCAACTAGCTCAATATCTTCGCTCTCAGGGAGTAGGACCAGACGTACTAGTGGCGATTTGCATGGAGCGCTCGTTAGAGATGGTAGTGGGTATTCTGGGCATTCTCAAAGCTGGCGGTGCTTACGTTCCAATCGACCCTGTTTATCCTCAAGAACGTCGCATTTATCAGTTACGAGATTGTCAAGCTCCCTTAGTGTTAACGCAAGCACATCTCGTTTCTTTGTTACCAACGGATGAGGTTCGCGCCATCGCTATCGATAGCGAATGGGATGCGATCGCCAAGTACAATCCTGAAAATCTACCTTGCCCGACTACCCCTAAAAGTCTAGCATACGTTATCTATACGTCTGGTTCCACGGGCAATCCTAAAGGCGTTCCGATTAAGCATCAAAGCCTAATCAATCATGCCACGGCAATGGTAAAAACCTTTGAGTTAACTGCTTGCGATCGCGTCTTGCAGTTTTCTAGCATGAGCTTCGATATTTTTATCGAAGAAATCTTCCCTTCCTGGATTTGCGGAGCGACCGTTGTCTTGCGACCCAACGATATTCAAGCTTCCATCAGTCAGTTCCTTCAATTTATTGAACTGCAAAAATTACGATTCTGGACTTGCCAACTGCTTTTTGGCACGAACTCGCGAGAAGCTTATCGGAGATCGAGCAAAGCTTGCCTCCTAGCTTGCGTCTTGTAATTGTGGGAGGCGAAAAAGCCTCACATGCGACTTATCTATCTTGGCGGGATAAAGTTGGAACCTACCCACGCTGGCTCAATACTTACGGCCCGACAGAAACAACGGTTACGGCAACAGTATACGATCCAGTTGCTTGTCCAGAAGCGATCGAGGCGATTTCGGAACTGCCCATCGGTCGTCCTATTGACAACACTCAAGTATACATTCTTGATAGGCATTTGCAACCCGTCTCAATTGGCATACCTGGCGAGTTGTATATAGGAGGGGCAGGGTTTCTCCAGGGTATCTCAACCGTCCAGAATTAACCAATCAAAAATTTATCTCCAATCCTTTTAACGAGACTCGCGAAACTTATTTATATAAAACTGGCGATATTGCTCGTTATTTACCTAGTGGAGACATACAATTTCTCGGTCGTCGAGATTACCAGGTCAAAATTCGCGGCTTCCGTATCGAACTTGAAGAAATCGAAGCAGCTTTAGCTCAACACCCTATGGTACAGCAATGCGCGATCGTCGTTCGAGAAAGCGAAACTGGGGAACAGAGATTATTAGCTTATGTTGTTCTCGATCGCGATCGTAGCGCTAAAGTAGAGATTCTGCGAAGTTTCCTAAAACAGAAGTTGCCCGAATACATGGTACCTTCTAACTTTATTGCTTTAGACTCTTTACCTCTAACGCCCAATGGAAAAATCGATCGCCTTGTCTTGGCAAATTCTCCATCTTTCATCGAGGAATTTATCTCAGAAGAACCCGCAGAAGCTTTAACAACATCGCGGGATGATGTCGAGCTTAAGCTTACCAAAATTTGGCAAGAAGTTATTGGTCTAAAATCAGTAGGAATTAGAGATAACTTTTTTGACATAGGCGGGCATTCTCTATTAGCAGTACGTTTATTCGTACAAATCGAGAAGACTTTTCAGAAAATGCTTCCCTTATCGACACTGCTTCAATCACCAACAATCGAACAGTTAGCAGAGATTCTCCGACAAAATGAATCCTCAAAATCTTGCTCGCCATTGGTGACGATTCAATCTGAAGGTTCTAAACCTCCTTTATTTTGTATTCATGGCGGCGGTTTTAACGTGCTTATTTATCGCGATTTAGCAATACAACTGGGAGCCGACCAACCCGTATATGGCTTACAAGCACGAGGCTTAATCGATAACGAACCAATAGAAGCTCGAATCGAAAGTATAGCCGCTGATTACATTCAAGAAATTCAGAAGGTGCAACCTCAAGGGCCCTATTTTCTCGCAGGTCTATCGAACGGGGGCAATATTGCTTTAGAAATGGCTCAACAACTCCAGGCACAAGGACAAAAAGTCGCCCTACTTGCTTTGTTTGATTGCTATGGACCCAACAGTATTAAACTCTTGCCACCAAAACAACGACTACTGTCTTCGTTAAAATATGCTTTACGATTTAGCGTCCCTCGTTTTGCTGCTAAATTACGAGACAAAGGAGTTTTGAAAGCTTGGTTAGAAATTCAATCATTTATTAAAGAACTCAGCCAAGACAAAAGACACAAGCAAGAAAGTCCATCCGTTTCACAATCAGAAATCAAGCGAACAACAGACAATAGTCAGAATCTCTCTTCTAAAAAGATAGAACTTGAAGATTTAATGAATCGGTTGAGTCAATTTATCATAGACCATTCCCCTTGGTCATTCTTTAATCCATCGGCTCAACTCCGCAACGTGGAAGGTGCTTTACCCGATACTTTGAAAAAACTAGAGGAAAGTTATGGTAAAGCTAACAAAGCTTATCAAGTCAAAGTTTATCCGGGCAAAATAACCCTTTTCCGTGCTTTCGAGACTCCGCCAGGATATGCCGTTGATGCCAATATGGGGTGGAATCATCTTGCTTTAGAAGGAATAGAAATCTACAAAATACCCGGACATCATACTTCTATGATGGCATCGCCTATCTTAGCTAAAAACATGAAAAACTGCTTAGAAAAAGTAATTAATGAGTAAGCGGTTAGGTATTGATGTTGATTGCCCATAAGCCTTGTAGCAAGGGTTCTGGATCTCAAAAATCCTAAGTTAAATGCTTGTCAGCGTACTGCTTGCCATGAAAGTAATCAGAAATCTTCTGATAGTCTGTTGTCTTTTTATCTCTATTTTGTACTTGAATTGGACACGATGGTCGCTAACAGTTCCCCAGCCATTACCCCAACAATCAACTCAAGCAAGGGATAAAAGTGGCCGTTTGTTGGGGGGAAGTTATTATGAAGCTTCTATTGCCCCAATAAAGACAGATTGGTATTCGTCGGCTAGTTATCGACTTTGGCTACCCGATAAGGTGTCAATGGTTCGAGGTCTGATTGTGAAACAGCATGGATGTGGCGAGCAAGTAGCTGCAAGCGGACTAGACCATGCTAACGATCTGCAATGGCAAGCGCTAGCATCAAAGCATAAATTTGCTCTGATTGGCTCTAAACTTTCAACGGGCGAACAACCCTGTGAATTCTGGGCCGATCTCAATAGTGGTTCTGAAGGGGCCTTTTTAAAGGCACTTCAAGGCCTTGCTCAAAAGAGTAATCATCCAGAACTCAAAACAGCCCCCTGGGTGTTGTGGGGACATTCGGGAGGATCTGAATGGGCAGCACAAATGCTACAGAGATACCCAGAACGCACTATCGCTGTAGTTTTAATGCGTTGTGGCGGATATTACTTAATCAGAAACAATGCTTCCATCCTTAAAGTTCCCGTTCTTTTTGCTGTAGGCGAGAAAGATCCTTATGTTTATGACTGTATTGATGTCCCCAAGCAAGTTTTCTTGCATCAAAGAAAAAAAGACGCACTTTGGACGTTTGCGCTAGAACCTAACACCGCTCATGAGGCAGGCGCTACAAGATTTTTCGCCATTCCCTATCTTGACGCGATGATAACGGCACGGCTTCCAGAAAACAGCAATAAGCTTCGTCTGATTAATAAAACTCAGGGTTGGTTGGGGGATATTTCTACTCATAAGATTGCTTCTGTCGAACAGTATCGAGGCAATCCACTAGAAACAGTCTGGCTTCCCAATGAAGAAATAGCGCGTAAATGGCAAGAATACGTTATTGAGGGGAACGTGTCTCCTCCTCGTCAACCTGATGCACCAACGGAGGTTCGGGCTACCAAGATTAGCCCGACTGAGGTACTAATCGCCTGGCACTTTACACCCGATTTAGAAAATGGATTGCCTTCATTTCGCATCTATCGTAATAATTCAGTCATTCAAACCCTTGAAGGACAAAGCCATAATTTCGGAGATGCCCCAAAAACACCAGATATCAATCTTGAGTTTAAAGATGTAAACGCGCCTGTTAATTCGGTTTATAACGTGGCAGCTTTTAACGAACTTGGAGAAAGCCTCTCTCAACCAATATCAAATTAGCGCTTAATATTAAAAAAAAGAAAAGGCAGAAAATTTACGCGATCGCTAAAGTAAATTACATCTATTCAGACTATGAGAACAATTGTAATTGTCGATCCTTTGTGGGATGGTCATCATTCAACTTACTTTAAAATATTTGCCGAAACTTTCCTCAAGCTTGATTGCACTGTTATTGCGCTATGTCCTAATCCTGAAGAGATGTATCGATGGATATCTTCTCATCAATCGATCGCCCCAGAACAAGCTCGTTTATTTGATGCTTTGAATTCAAAGAAACAGCCTCTGTCAAGCTTCCAGTGAAACCATTGAGAAAAGCATTATCTTCTATTAGGCGCTGGCGGTCGGTAGCGCAAGCTGTGCGAACTGTGACAAAAAAACTGGATAAAAAACCAGATTTAGTTTTTTTTGCTTGGATAGATTTATTTTTAGGCAATTATCTGCCACATAACCTTGTTAATCGACTATTTCCTTATCCTTGGTCTGGCTTATATCTTCAACCCTATCATTTACGAATGCAGAAGAAATTTGCCAATTTTCGTCGCGGTCTTCTGAGCGATCGCGGGGTGCTAAAGTCTCGTAATTGTCGTTCTGTCGTTGTTATGGATCGAGCGATCGCCCAAAAACTTCAAATCGAACTTAAGGATAAATCCGTTATTGTCTCTCCAGATATTACGGATCTTTCGCCCCCATCTCCAGATTTCGATCTGGCAAAACAAGTAAAGGCAAAATCTAAAAATCGAAAGATTGTTGGTTTATTAGGCTCCCAGGGAAAACGAAAAGGTTTTTTGACAATGCTTGAAGTTTCGCAAAAAATGAAAGAGCAAGACTTCTTTTTTGTTTTTGCCGGACAGCCTGGATATGAATCTTTTTCACCTAGCGAATTAAAGAGAATCGGTGAAGTTATTGATTCCTCTCCTGAAAACTGCTTTTTTCATATTCAAAGTATTCCCGATGGTTCCCAATTTAATGCACTGATTGATGTTTGCGATATTATTTTTGTGGTTTACGAACGCTATCCTTTTATTAGCAATATTTTAACTAAAGCTGCTTTTTTTAAAAAACCTGTTATTGCCAGCGAAACTTTTGTCATAGGAGAAACAACTCAAACCTATCACTTAGGTATTACTGTTCCAGAAGGTGATGTAGAAAAGTGTATTGAGGCATTACACGACATGACTTTATCTTCTAAATTCGATAGGCAGAAATACAATCGAGGATGTGAGAAATATAACTATTCAAGTTCTCCAGAGCAGTTTAGTCGCTCTATACAAAAAATTTTAAATGCTATATAGGCAAAGTGCTTTATTACTAATTATTCTAAAAAATTAAACCATGAAAAAGCAAAGGAGATTAGTTGGAATAGATCTATTTCGAGGCTTAGCAATTTATTGTGTCGTCATTCTTCATACCGACGAGGGAATAGAAATTTTGCCACCTGCTTGGTCTTGGATTGTTCAATTTTCTGGCTTTGCAGTGCCCTTCTTTTTAGCTACTGCTTTTTACTTAACATTTAGCAAATTACATGAGTCAAAAGGAGGTTTCTCTTTAAAAGAAAGATTGATGCGTTTACTCGTTCCTTATCTATTTTGGAGTGCTTTGTATGTAGCTTATAAAGTGCTGAAATATTTAGTGCAAAGTGAAACAGATAGCATCAGCAAACTTTTTCACGATCCGATAGGAATTATTTTTTTGGGAAAAGCTGCGTTTCAACTTTATTTTCTCCCATTATTGATTTTAGGTACAGTTTTAGCCAAACCAGTTTCTTTGTTAATAGAGCGCAAAATTAAGTTAAATATACTAATCTTACTGGCTATCTTGAGCTTGATTCTTTACGAATTAATTTTAATCTCTGGCAATTCTTTTGAAAATGGAGCGAGTTTGGCTTTTCAATCTCTATTAAATTCGATCGCATTAACAAATCTTGCCTTACAAAATAACCAATTACTAAGAATAATCTTAGTTTTAATTGCCTGGACAATCCGATGCTTGCCTTATATTTTTGTAGCTGCGATCGCAAGCCATCCAAACGTTAAAGTTGCTTTATCTAATTATGAAAAAAGTTACGTTTATACAATTTTATTAGTTCTATTGTTTTTAGCAATTAATAGTTTTGGAGGCAATTTACTTCCCCAATCTCTATACGAACTCAGTAGAGGCTATCTAGCACTACTCTCAGCAATAGCACTATCTAATTATTTACCGAGCAATCGAACGATCGCAAATTTAAGTCTCTGTTCTTTTGGAATCTATCTGACGCATCTTTTATTCGTTGAAACCTTTCAAATTCTAGAGAAAAGACTCTATTCAGAAGAACTCTTTAGAACATCAACTCTTAATTTATTAATGTTTGCACTTTTAAGTTTTGCAGTAAGCTGGATAGTAACCGATATTCTCATGCGAAAAAAATCATTAGCAAAATTAATGTTTGGCGTATAAGCTGTCATAGATTACAAAAACTCTCATAGCACTTATAAACGAAATCTGCTCTCTATTCCCTCATCATAATAAGTAATTTAAATACGCGATCGCATAACTAAAAATGAAAATTTTGCATCTCAGTACTTCCGATCTCGATGGAGGAGCCGCTCGCGCCGCCTACCGACTACACAAAGGATTGCAGAATATCGGCGCGACTTCTCAAATGCTAGTGCGAGCTAAAACAAGCGTTGATAAAACCGTTATTGCTCAAAAAACGGCTTTAACGAAACTCGGTCCGCCTGCTTCTGGTTTGCCTTTTAAAGTTTTATCCCAAACGCGATCGCGCCATGTTTTCCGCTCAATGGTTTCCCGACGCGATCGCGCCTCAAACCCAGCAAATTAACCCAGATATCGTTCATTTACACTGGATTTGCAATGGTTTTGCGCAAATTGAAACCCTAGCGAAGTTAAACAAGCCATTAGTTTGGACGCTGCACGATATGTGGGCGCTTACAGGCGGATGTCATTATACTCAAGAATGCGATCGCTATACTAATGCTTGCGGTTCCTGTCCGCAATTGAAAAGTCAACGCGATTGGGACTTATCTCGTTGGGTATGGCAGCGTAAAGTGAGAGCATGGAAAGCTCTCAATCTAACTATTGTGAGTCCTAGTAACTGGTTAGCCCAATGTGCGAAATCGAGTTCTTTGTTTAAAGACGTGCGAGTTGAGGTCATTCCTCACGGTTTAGATCTAGAGAAATATCAACCCATCGAGCGACAAATTGCGCGGAAACTACTCAATCTCCCTCAAGATAAACAACTCGTTTTGTTTGGGACTTCTCCAGGAACGACGGGAGATAAACGCAAGGGTTTCGTCTTACTACAAGCTGCCTTGCAACAACTGAGTCAGGCAGGATGGCAAGATAAACTCGAACTAGTCGTTTTCGGCGGTTCTAAACCAGAAAATTGGCTCGATTTAGGCTTTAGGACGCACTATCTCGGTCAATTTCACGATGACATTTCGCTGGCTCTGGTTTATGCTTCGGCTAATGCGATCGTCGTTCCCTCAACGCAAGAAGCCTTCGGACAGACGGCTTCAGAAGCGCTTGCCTGCGGTACGCCTGCGATCGCGTTTGCAGCTACCGGACTCAAAGATGTCATCGAACACCAGCAAGACGGCTATTTAGCTAAACCCTTTGAGGTTGAAGATTTAGCACGAGGGATTGCTTGGGTGCTAGAAGATGGCGATCGCTATGAAAAATTGTGTTTTAATGCTCGTGCTAGAGCGGAACGAGAATTCACGCTAGAATTACAGGCTCGTCGTTATCTATCACTTTATAAGGAGGTTTAACAATTGTCATGGCTGAAGTTAAGCATCGTCGAATAGCCCTTTTCTGAGATATCTTGGCGGTGGCGGAGCCGAGAGAGTAATGCTTAATTTAGCTAGTAGTTTTGTTCGATACGGGTTACAAATAGACCTAGTTTTGGGCAAAGCATGGGGATCTCATATCAAAAAAGTCCCACCTGAGATACGACTTGTAGATCTCAAAGCTTCGGGTTTTCTCTCAACTACAAAAGCGCTGATGCGCTATCTTCGTCAAGAACGTCCTGTAGTCTTGCTTTCAGCATTGCATTATGCTAATGAGATTGCCTTATTAGCTAAGCGCTTTGCGGGCGTTTCTACGCGCGTCATTGTCTCGGAACACAATACTTTTTCTATTGCTATTCGACGTACATCTATATCGAAAAGACGCTTTTTGCCATTTTTTGTCCGTTATTTCTACCCTTGGGCGGATGCTATAGTCGCAGTTTCTGAGGGGGTAGCAAAGGATTTAGCTCAAAATACTGGTTTACCCATAGAAAGCATCCAGACTATTTATAACCCAATCATCACTCCCGAAATATTTGTTAAAGCCAAAGAACCTTTAGATAGTCCTTGGTTTACTTCTGGAGAACCTCCAGTCATTCTTGGCGTAGGCAAGTTGGAAGTGCAAAAAGATTTCACGACCCTAATTCGTGCTTTTGCTCGAATACGTCAAACTCGTCCTGCTCGATTGATGATTTTAGGTTGGGGCCCAGATTTGCCCAAACTTGAAGCTCTAGTGCAAGAACTGGGTTTAGAAGAAGACGTTTCCTTATTAGGCTATGTAGATAACCCCTATCCTTACATGGCTCGCGCTGATGTATTTGCTTTATCTTCTAAGTGGGAGGGATTTGGCAATGTTCTTGTAGAATCAATGGCGCTAGGGACTCCAGTCGTTTCTACCAACTGCAAAAGTGGCCCCGCCGAAATTCTCAATAACGGTCAGTATGGCTTGCTGGCTCCTGTTGGAGATAGTGATGCTTTGGCAGAGGCGATTATTAATATTTTAGCGAATGGTTCAAAACCTGTTAGTCCAACGTGGCTCGATCGCTTTACATCGGATCGAATCGCTCAAAAGTATATTGAGACATTTGCTATTTAAAGATGTTGAAAAGAAATATTATGCAAAATCTCTATTTAAGTAGGGACAAAACGAATAGTAATAATAAAATTATGCTATTCGATCTTTCGGTGAGGGGTCATCATCCCATTTATATCCGGCATCTGATTAAATATTGGCGCGATTGCCCTCATAGCAGCGCCAAAGCGATCGCGATTTATCGGGACAACTAGATATTGTTGTTTCTCCCAGATTTCTTGTAGAACACTCTGATGTAGTCGATTTTGCTCGCAGCTACGACAGAGATAACATTAAATTTATTACCATTACCCCCGCAGAAGAAGCAAGTCTTAATTCTAGAAAATCTCGCTTTAAAAGAGTCTATCGCAATTTTCAAGAATGGAAAATTCTCTGTAACTATGCCAAAAAATTGCAAGCTAGTCACTGTCTGGTGATGTACTTTGATACTTGTGAATTGCCGCTAACATTAGGCGTGAAATCGCCTTGTTCTTTTTCTGGGATCTATTTTCGACCGACTTTTTATTACGGGGAGTTAACCAATTATCAACCTTCTTGGAAAGAGCGCTTTCAACAGTGGCGAGAAAGACTTTTTCTCTCTAGAATTTTACGCCATCCAAACCTAGAAAATTTATTTTGTTTGGATGCTTTTGCTGTCAAACATTTAGATGAATTTAATACCCATGTTAAAGCTATACCACTTCCCGACCCAATAGAAATACTAACGCCTTCTGAATTTCAAGTTAATAATCTCAAGGAAAATTTGGGAATCGAAGCGAATAGAAAGGTTCTTCTTCTATTTGGTGCTTTGACAACTCGTAAGGGAGTTAACCAATTACTAGATGCGATCGCAAGTTTATCTCCCGATCTTTGCCAAAAAATATGTCTTATGCTGGTAGGAGAATCCAATATACAAAAACAAATAGATTCTCAAATAAAGGTAATCTGTCAATCTAAACCTATACAAATAATTACGCGCTATGAGTTTGTCCCAGAAGAAGAGGTACAAATATATTTTCACTTAGCAGATTTTGTCCTCGCTCCCTATCAACGTCATGTTGGAATGAGTGGAATTTTATTGCAAGCCGCCGCAGCCCAAAAACCCGTTCTCAGTTCCGACTATGGTTTGATGGGGGAAATTGTTAGACGCTATCAACTAGGGTTGACAGTTGATTCAACGATTCCCACAGAAATTAGTAAAGGATTGACGCGCTTGCTAGTAGAAGATACAGAAAAACTATGCGATCGCGATCGGATGAAATCTTTTGCACAAGAAAATTCTGCTCAACAATTCGCTAGTATCATTTTCCAAAATATCAAACAAAATGGTTTGACACAATAACCCATTATTCGGAAATTACGTTTGTAAACCTTGTAAGTATAAGCTCGATAAAATCTTGTTGATATCTTCATATATCGAGCCTTATAAAATTGGTTAAATGTGAAAGAATAGAAGAAAATTATAACCATTCACAATTTGCTTTATTTTTTGGTTGCATGAGGGTTAATGGAAAGAATCTAATGGGAGAAAATCTTTGAATTTAAGATATCTCAAAAGAAGCGAACCATACATTAACAATTCTTCAGTCAACCAGGTTTGCTAATAAAACGCATGTAAGGTTAATGCAATAGATGAAAATCAATTCAACACCAATCGTTTTCAACCTCGCAACCACTGGAGCAGTATTATTCGGTAGCGCGATTATCTCCGGTCAATTTGCACCTAGCGCTTCAGCTTTTAGCTTAGGCGATAATGGTGAGATTACAATTTATCAAAATGCTAGCGATAATCCCGAAGGAAAAAGCGATCTTGGCAGACATTTTTGGGTAGACTTTAGTGGGTCGGTAAGCCGTCAATCCCTTGATGGACTCTCTTCATTAGCCTTGTTTCGAGTTGACGGTTTTCAAACGGTTAATGGAATTACGACAGTCAATCTCAATGCTAAGCTTTTTGCAGGGGTAGATGCTTTTGGAAACCCATTACCGAACAGCGATCGCTTTGAAAACTACCGAGCTTCTGTATTAGGCTTTGCGGTTGACCCGAACGTGAAGCAAGGTTCTGCTAGTGTAAACGGCGATTTTAATACGATTGCCTACAAAGGTATCACTGCTAATGGAGGGATTGACACTGAAATTTGCTTCAAAGGTGGCGGTAGTACGAACAATTGTAATGGAGCAGCTAGCGGTGGCGTAGAGCTAGGGAATTCAGGAGAATTTAACATTTCTTTTGCACTAGCTAACCCCTCAAACCAATTTACCTTATCTAACTTCGGCGTTCGCTACCAAGACATTAATAGTAACGTCTACGGACTACAAGGTGCTAGCGGTACTGGCGTAGGTGAAGCAGTTCCCGAACCCCTAACGATTCTGGGTACGGCTATGGCATTAGGATTTGGGGGATTATTCCAACGAGAGTTTTCTAAAAAGCAAAAAAGCACTAAAGCTTGATTGGTAACTCCTACAATTCAACTTCTCCTCATAATGGGGAGAAGAATTTAAAAAATTAAAACTGCAACCTCGATCGCCAACTTTATTTTTGTTTTGCGATCGCGTTGCACTAAAATTAAACAAATTATAATTTTTAAATCTTATGTTAACTGCGTTACCCACCAGTAATGGGGACACAACTCAAAAAACTTCTATGAATAATCTTCGTATCGCATGGCTGCTGACCTCAGCCTTTTATTACTGGCATCCCATGCTGAGTTATTTTGCTAAACAATTTCCTCAGATGAAAGCTTTTTCTGCCAACTGGAGGGGATATGCACCTGGATTTGAAGACTCGTTTGCAGTAGAAATTGTCGGCGAGAGAAAGATTATTTCGCTTACTAAAGCTGAAACGGGTTACGGGAATAATTTTACTTATTTGCCTTTAAATATCGTCGGTCGGTTGCTTAAATTTAAACCGCAAGTTATTTTTTCCAATTCTTTTGGAATTTGGACGCTTCTCGCATTATTATTTAAAGCGATCGGACGCTGGAAAGTCGTTATCGCCTACGAGGGGAGTTCTCCAAGCGTCGATTATCGCAATTCCTTACCGCGTCTTGCATTGCGACGAACGATGGTTGCGGCAGCCGACGCTTGCATTACCAACAGTCGTGCTGGCCAAGCTTATCTAACAGAAGTTCTCAATGCCAAAGCTGAAAAAGTTTTCGTCCATCCTTACGAAGTTCCCGCCGCCGACTCCTTAGTCGGACAAGTGACGGATACGCCGCCACAGCTTGCATCGCTTCAAGAACCCATTTTTCTTTTTGTTGGTGGGATCGTTCCTAGAAAAGGACTTCAATGCCTCCTCGATGCTTGTATGATACTTCAAGAGAAAGATTGCGATCGCTATACCTTGCTAGTTGTTGGAGAAGGGAAGCAACGGGAAGAACTAGAAACCTTGACTCAAGAAAAAGGACTGGGCGATCGCGTTCGCTGGATTGGACGAGTAGACTATAGTCAATTGGGCGCTTATTTTGCCAAAGCTGATGTTTTTGTCCTACCTACTTTAGAAGATACCTGGGGAATGGTAGTGCTTGAGGCGATGGTTTTAGGCAAGCCAATCCTTTGCTCGAAATGGGCAGGGGCTTCAGAATTGATAATTGAGGGCGACAATGGCTATTGTTTCGATCCCTATGAACCAGAAAAGTTAGCCCAATTGATGTGCTGTTTTATTAACGACTCCAATTTAGCAACGTCTATGGGAGAAAAATCCCAACAAATAATGGCAAAATACACTCCAGAAGCAGCAGCACAATTTTTTGAGTCAAGTAAGCTCTTTTGTGATGAAAGAATAAGGTCAATTAATTTTTTCGCCTAGATCGATCTTGAATTGCTAGCAAAAAACTAAACTACATAACGCTAAACTTTTTTAAGATTAAAATTAACTCGATTTAGAGAAAAATTTACAACACAAAATACTATGTTAAGCTTACAGCGATCGCTCTGGTTTTTAAAACACCCAAAATTATATCCCGAATCTATTCGTAAAGTTAACCGAAAGATTCAAACTTTATTATTTCCTTCTCGCGTCACCCATACAGCCGAAGCTAGAGCAAAAGCACAGCAAGAAGCGACTCAATGGTGCGAACAATATGCAATTGATACTCAATCAGCTATTTTGCAAATTACGGGTTGCACAGAATTTGATTCCTTTTACCAAAAATTTTCCGAACAACTCAAAACCTCAGAAACTATTGTCGAAAAATATGCGGTTAATATGGGAGGTTGCGGCAATCTCGAACTCATTTATCAGCTAGCCGAATACATTCAAGCGAAAAAAGTAATTGAAACAGGCGTTTCCTATGGCTGGTCGTCGCTAGCCTTCTTGCTATCGCTAAAGAATCGTCAGGATTCAATGTTAGTCAGTACCGACCTTCCCTATGCGTTTGAAGGCAGCGAAAATTACGTAGGATGCGTTGTTCCATTAGAGTTAAAGTCTCTTTGGAAAATAATTTCCTATGCCGATCGCGAGGCACTTCCTCAAGCCTTAAAATTATTACCGAGTATCGATCTGGCCCATTACGATAGCGATAAATTTTATGAAGGGAGATTATGGGCATATCCTAAGCTTTGGGAAGCACTTAAACCTGAAGGAATTTTTATCTCAGACGATATTCACGATGATTTTGCTTTTCGCGATTTTTGCAATTCAATAAAACAGCAACCTTTAATCGTCAAAGATTCAACTGATTCAGGGAACAGGTATGTAGGTGTGTTAGTAAAACCCAAAACAATAACTGCTTAAAAATCGAGATCAAAGTGAAGCGTCTAAAAGTTTTAGTTTCTGCGTATGCTTGCAGACCGGGCGAAGGTTCCGAACCTGGCGTAGGTTGGAATGTAGTGCGAGAGTTGAGCAAATACCACGATATCTGGGTGTTAACCAGGGAAAATAATCGTCCGGCAGTTGAAGTAGAATTGGCTAAAAATCCTCTGCCGATTCATTTTATTTACTGCGAACCTTCCCGATGGGTGCAACGCTTAAATCGAAAGCAACGATTAGTTTATTTGCATTACTATTTATGGCAGTTGCAAGCTTACTTCGTCGCCCGAAAATTACATCGAGAAGTCAGTTTCGATCTGGTACATCACGTTACCTACGTTCGCCATTCTACTCCTAGTTTCCTGGTCTTACTTCCCATTCCTTTTATTTGGGGTCCAGTTGGCGGGGGAGAATCTGCCCCCCAAGCTTTCTGGCAAAACTTTAACTTTCGAGCCAAAATTTATGAAACTATCCGAAATTTAGTGCGCACTTTTGGAGAACTCGATCCTTTCGTTCGTCTGACCGCAAAGCGGAGTATTTTAGCAAGGGGAACCACAGAGGAAACCGCACAAAGATTGCGTCAATTAGGGGCAACTCAAGTCGAAGTTTTTTCCCAGTTAGGGTTATCTGCAGAAGAAATTACCCAACTTGCCAAATACGCCCAACCTCAACCCAATTCCGTTAGATTTGTTAGTGTAGGTCGCCTGTTGCACTGGAAAGGTTTTGACTTAGGATTGAGGGCGTTTGCGCGATCGCAGTTGTCAGGGGATGCCGAATATTGGATAATCGGCGAAGGAAAAGAGCGATCGCGTCTCGAAACCCTCGCACGAGAACTCGGAATTCACCAGCAAGTCAAATTTTGGAATAAACTTTCTAGAGAAGAAACCCTACAAAAACTTGGCGAATGTACTGCTTTAATTCATCCCAGCTTGCATGAATCTGGGGGGTTAGTTTGTCTCGAAGCAATGGCAGCAGGTCGTCCAGTTATTTGCTTAAATTTAGGCGGTCCCGCCCTTCAGGTAAGCAATAAAACTGGTTTTAAAGTTTCTGCTGAGACTCCTGAAATAGCAATAAATGAGATGGCAAGTGCCATGATTCGCCTAGCTGAGGATAATACACTTTGGCAATCCATGAGTCAAGAAGGAATACAGCGAGTCCAAGAATTTTATAGTTGGGAAATCAAAGGTCAATTATTGGCTCGACTTTATGAAAAATTAGTAACGTAAAAGGAACAAGTAATACTACTAGTGAATGGTGACTGGTGAGTGGGACACTGAGATATTTGGACACTGGAAGAGAGGAAGACTTTTGGAGACAAAAAATTATACATAATACCAAATCCAGTTGAATAATCTTGATAGCCAGTAGTGTGAGCGTCCCGCTCGCGAGCAAGATGCTCGCACTACATATTATGACTAATTAAACGGATTGAATGTAACCCTCTTTTGTCACTTTAGGAAACTGCGATCGCTAAAATCATTACACTGAGGTCATTTGACTTGCATTGATTAGAATTCTTAATTCTTATTAAGAATTCAGGCGCGATCGCAGTAAGGACAAGAGTTTCAGAATTTAGAAATGGCTTGGCTTTTCCGAGACTGACAAAAGAGGGGTAAGTCTTGTTTGCCTGTTGCTCGTTCCCTAATCTCCAATCCCCAAATTTTGAACTTTGTTGGCGCAGCCCACCCTTAGACGTACTTTGAACTTTGAACTTTAAACTTTGAACTGCTTGTGAACGTTATTATTTTTAACAGCCTTTTACTTCCTCCTTCCCAAACCTTCATTCGAGATCCAGCAGAAAAGCTACAGCGATTTAAAGCTTATTATGTAGGGTCGCGTCGCGTTAAAGGGTTAGATTTGCCCCCAGAACGAACTTTGGTGGTAAATTCGGGGAATTTCGTTGGTAAAGTAGGAGAACAACTTTTTAAACTTTCAGGTTTTGCACCCAAACTCTATCGCCAAGTACAGCAATTAAACCCCGTTCTCATTCACGCTCAATTTGGGTTGAGTGGGGCGCTAGTTTTACCATGGGCGCGATCGCTTGCCATCCCTTTAATCGTTCACTATCGAGGCGCAGATGCTACTATCGAAGAAGCTTCTTCTCGCTATACTTCTCTCAATCACTGGATTTATTTTCAACGCAAAGAAGCCTTAAAGCAAGAGGCACGCTTATTTCTGACCGTCTCGAAATTCATTAAAGATAAGCTTCTAGAACAGGGATTTCCTCCCGAAAAAATTATCAATCATTACCACGGGGTCGATCTCGATCGCTTTCGCCCCGATAATAAAATTCAGCGCGAACCCATCGTCTTATTTGTCGGTCGCCTTACCGAAAAGAAAGGATGCGAATATTTAATTAAGGTGATGGCAAAAGTTCAGTCCGAATTGCCAGAGGTAGAATTAGTCGCGATTGGTGACGGGCCTCTCAAGCCTAAATTAGAAGCCTTAGCCGCTAAGTTACTCTACCGCTATCGCTTTTTGGGCGTACAGCCTCCCGATACTGTGAAAAGCTGGATGAATCGTGCCTCGTTGCTAGCAGCACCAAGTGTAACAGCATCTGGAGGAGATTCTGAAGGACTCCCCAATGTGGTGCTTGAAGCCCAAGCGATGGGGCTTCCCGTCGTTAGTACGATTCATGCGGGAATTCCAGAAGGGGTAATCGACGGACAAACCGGATTTCTAACCGCCGAAAGGGATGTTGAAGGGTTAGCCGAATCCAGTCTGCGACTGTTGAAAAATGCCGATTTATGGCAGAGTTTCAGTGTCAATGGCAGAACTCATGTAGAAACTCATTTCGATCGCGCCAAGCAAACGCGAGTTTTAGAAGGAATTTACGAATCTGTTTTGTTGACAAAATGAAAAAAAATATGCGTGTTATTGCTATTAGTTTTTCTAGGAATGCTAGTAGCATTTCTCGGACATGGAAGCTTTCAGAAGCTTAACGTTTTCTCCGTCCAAGCCAATAGCGAAATTCCAATATTTTCCTTCAAGCCAGCGATCGCGCAGGCAATAGCCTTACCCAAAGATTCCGGCTTTGTTAACGTCAAGGATATCGGGGCAAAAGGCGATGGAATTACCGACGATACTTTAGTATTACAAAAGATTTTCGAGTCCAACAAGGAAGATGAAAACGGCTCGATTCGCTCGATTTACATTCCCAATGGCATATATCTAGTTAGCGATACGATCGCGTGGGGCGATAAGCGAAAAGACGTGCGCGGAGAAAGTCGCGATGGCGTAATTATCAAGCTTAGAGATAACTGCCCTGGCTTTGAAAACCCCAACAATCCCAAGAAAGTTCTTCAAGTAGAATTCGGTCATGGCGGTCAAAACTTCGACCAACGCCTGCGAAACTTCACCATCGATATCGGGAAAGGAAACCCAGGAGCGATCGGACTTGGATATCATACCAACAATAGCGGGGAAATTTACGATCTGACGATTCGATCGAACGATCCCCAAAAGCGAGGACATACGGGATTGAGTCTGGATAAGGAATGGCCGGGGCCGGGACTAGTCAAAAATGTTTATGTTGATGGCTTCGATACGGGTATTTATATCACCCAAGACCAGTACAGCATGACCTTTGAACATATTACGCTGACCAATCAACGAAAAGTCGGTTTTCTCAATTCTTGGAATTCGGTAGCAATTCGAGATCTCAAGAGTATCAACCGCGTTCCAGCTATAGAAAACCAGGGAAAAATGGCTTTGATGGCGTTAGTCGAAGCTGAATTAAGTGAGGGAGATCCCAACTCACCTGCAATACTCAATCACAGCGACGGGGTATTATTTGCACGAGATATCAAAACGCAAGGATATAAAGTCGCGATCGACAATCAATCGGGTCAGACGCAGAAAATTGAAAGTGCTAAGGTCGATGAATTTATCTCTCATCCTATCTCTAATTTATTCCCTAGTTCTGGGCAATCCTTGCGTTTGCCCATTGAAGACACCCCCAACATTCCCTATGGCGACCCTAGCACCTGGGCTAACGTTTCTAAATATAATGCGATTCCCGATGATGATGAAGATGATGGGGTAGCCATTCAAAAGCGATTGATTCGGGCGCTCAAACTATTTATCTTCCTGCGGGAACATACTATTCAAAACAGAGTATTCGCGTTCGCGGTAACGCTCGCCGAATCTTGGGTTTAAATGCTAGAGTTGCTTTTAACGTGGGCGATCGCCCTGGATTTATCATTGAAGATGGAAAATATGATGCCGTTGCGATCGATGTTGGGACGACTTATACCAATCAATGCAGTTACTGGATCGAACACGCCTCAAAACGGACATTAGTCTTTAGAAACGGCAGTTATATCAATACCGTACCAGGGGGAAAAGTGTTTGTGGAAGATACGACCTCGGTTCCTCTCATTTTCGATCGCCAGAAAGTTTGGATGCGACAGATTAATACAGAAAGTTACGACCACAATCCACACATTGTCAATAAAGGCGGAGATCTCTGGATTTTGGGACTGAAAACCGAAAAAGACCGCAGCATCATCGGTACGTATAATGGCGGACGCACCGAAGTTATCGGCGGACTTCTCTACAAAAATCGAGAACGCATCGGCCCTGCACCCGCTTTTATTTGCGAAGATTGCCAAATGAGTCTTGTTTACCGCAATAAAGGCATCCCTTACCAGACGCAAGTCCTAGAAACACAAAACGGAACTACTAAAGAATTTTTGGTGCAAGATCTACCCGCTTCGGATGGGCGAATGCCACTTTATGTCAGTTCGAGGACTGGCAAACAGTAGAAAGCTTTTTTGAGCAATTAAAGCATAATGAATCCTTGTCGCAGTCCTAGCATAACGGCTTCGGTGCGACTAGAGGCGTTCAACTTGGTAAAGATAGAACTAATATGGAACTTTACCGTATGCTCTGAAATGCTCAAGCGAGACGCGATCGCTTTATTTCCCAATCCCTGGGCTAGCATCTGTAATACCTCAATCTCCCGTTGAGTAAGCGATTCAGACGTTTCGGTCGGTAATACCTGCGTCCGAAAAGAAGGAACGCTTAACCAAACTTCGGCAAAATCGGGATGAAGTACGATTAATCCAGCAGCAGCAGCCGCAACCGCAGAAATAATCTCTTCTGCGGTTGCCGATCGCGGTAGAATTCCTCGCACGTTCATCGAGAGGAGATCGACAATGCGATCCTCGCGATCGCTCAAAACGACGATAGTAGAATTAATCATTTCGGGATCGAATAAAAGTTCTCCGAAAAACTCCTCATCGCCTTCGAGCCACTCTAACAAGATAACATCGGGTTGTAAATCGTCCTCGAACTGAAGAAGCTTTTCTAAATTAGAAGAACTACCAAGGATCTCAAAGGGTGCTTGACGGATAATGCTTTCTAATCCCGCACGCGCGATCGCCTTGGTAGCGCATATCCATACCCGCGTCATTTTGGTTTCCCAATAACGATACTTCGTTCGTAGCGCTTGCTATCGCGTAGAAATTCTATCAGCAAGCGATCGCCAGGTTTTAGCTTTCCGAGCAAATATGCGAACTGTTCGGGATTCCGAAATGAGGTTCCATTAAGACACAGGATAATATCGCCTCGCACTAAACCCGCCGCCATTGCCAAACTGTCAATAGCTACCTCCAACACCCACCAACCGATGACTCGTTTCATTGGAAAAGGAACTAATATAGGTCGCATCGTAACCCCAAGAGTTAGTCGGTGCGGCGAATTCAAGAAACGCTCGACTTCTTGAGTTGGTATTGCTAGCGCCAATCCTCCCGCGATCGCCGTATTAATCCCGATAACTTCACCCCTCACATTCGCTAAAGGCCCGCCTGAATTGCCAGGAGCTAGTTGGAGGTCAGCAACAATCCATTTTTGGGAGTGAAGGTTAGGAATAGAAGATTTGCGATCGTATTGTCTTGCGGGATCGATTGCTTCAATTCCTTCGCCATCGAGAGAATGAACGATTCCCATTGTTAAAGCGCCAGTTATTCCCAGCGGATTGCCAACCGCTAGCACGAGTTCCCCAACGCGCAACTTATTGGTATCGCCTACCGTTACAGCAGGTAAATCGGTTGCGTCTACGCGAAGCACGGCTAAATCTCTTTGTGGATCTTGGGCGGTTACTTTAGCTTTAAGAACTCTTCCGTCTGACAGTTTAACAGACGTTTGCCAACCTCGAATAACGTGAGCATTGGTAATAATTAATCCATCAGAACGCCAAATCGTTCCCGAACCGTTAAGGACGCGATCGCTACCGATCTCTACGGTAGAAGCTTGCAACTGTTCGGCTAAATAGTTTAATTCCGACGCTAGATTTTTTGACTCAAAAGAAACAACCATTTTGGGAAAATTATGAATGATGAATGATGAACCCGCCCGCACGTAGCGACCGACGCGGACAAGCACAGCGCGGAGCATCGGCGAGGAGGACGGATGAAAATTAGGAGTTCAGTAGAGACGTGATATATCGCGTCTGTACAATATTCTTCCTTGTCCTCCTTGTCTCTGGTCACTGAAAAAGTCTTCCTTATCTTCTAAAAGACGCTCTCTATCTCTCGCCGATAACGATAGAAAGCTCAACTAATTCGCCACCGCGAATCGCTTTTACTTTGACGGTTTGACCGACAATTTGAGACGCTAAAAAGGCTTGAACGTCCCTGGTATCTTGTACGGGGGTATCATTGAGAGTGACTAAGATATCGCCGAGTAGGATTCCTCCGCGATCGGCTGGACTTTGCGGTTCGACGCTTACGACCATTACCCCATGCGAGGAAGAGATAGAAAGCTTATTTATGAGTGCTTCTTGTAGAAAAACCGACTGCATTCCTACGCCTAAATAACCGCGACTGATACGTCCTTTTTGTACCAATTGATCGAGGACTCGATTGACTGTAGAAGCTGGAATTGTCAGCACTGTACCGCGAGGCCCAGAAGTCGAAAAGCCAACAACTCGGCCAGTGGCATCGACGATCGCACCGCCTACGCTGCTAGGATAAAGGTTAAGATCTAAACGGAGAAAGCGATCGATTCCGCCTCCGAGCATACTGCGCCAAGCACCGCCAGCGTTACTAACCACGCCTAAACTAGCAGATAAACCGCGCTCTTTTCCTCGACCGATCGCCATAACCAGATGACCGACTTTAAGCGAGTTAGCATCGCCAATTTCTGCAACGGGAAGTTCGGTATCGGTTAGCTTGAGAACTGCTACATCAGTGCTGGGGTCGCGACCGATTAGGGTAACGGGAATGGTGCGATTGTCGCTTAGCGTTACGGTGATATCTTCTTCGCGTCTAATGGTTTCGTTGGATGTGACGATAATACCCGATCGCCAATGAATGCCACTTGAAGAAAACCGTCGTGCGTTGACTCCAACAATAGAAGGCCCGACGCGATCGACGATTTCGGCAAGATTTTGAGAAAGAGCGGCTAAATTACTTTCAGTGTTGGACGATGAAGACATAAATTCACTCTCCGATGCGATCGTTTGTTTTATCTGTTATCTATCGTGTCGCGATCGCACAAAAAGCAACATCGGGTATTTGGGGAGGAGAAGACCTAGAAAAATGGCTAGGAACTATTTAAAAGTCGGAAGTCAGAAATTGTACAGACGCGAAATTTCGCGTCTGTACCGAAGTCGGAAGTCGAAAGTATGGGACAAGCATAGTGTAAATCTAGGGGCGTAAGCCTTGCGACCTAAAGACTTCTAATTTTCATCATTCATAACTCATAATTCATAATTCAAATTACGATTCTATTAATTTCCACTTAAGGGAGAAATTTTCTTTTTTACTTGGGACTGACATGACCTTGAGGCAACCAATATTCTTAGATTAGCAACGGAATTAAGAGGTTCTCAGCCATGTTATCAGCCATCAAAAACACAACTTTCATTCGCAACTATGCGATCGCGATTGTTTCTGTGACCATGATGAGCGTGGCTTTAACTGACCTCTACAATCAACCTTCTAGAATCGGACAACAAGATAGATTGGATAATTTTTCTCGCGTTGTTAGTGCTGGGTTAGTTTCTCAATCTCAAAAAATTGCTTATCGCTAAATCAATTAACGGCAGTATCGTGGGGAAGACAAGAAAGATAACTGGTCACTGATTGCTGATTAAAATACTACTCTCCAAAACGATAAGATGCGAAAGTGTTAAAGTATAAGTATTGTAAATATTTTCTCATATATAGCTCAAGCATCCATGCGTGTAATTTTGATGACTGGTAAAGGAGGAGTAGGCAAGACTTCCGTTGCGGCTGCTACCGGACTCCGTTGCGCTCAATTGGGATATAAAACCCTAGTCTTGAGTACAGATCCCGCTCACTCTCTAGCTGATAGTTTTGACCTAGAATTGGGACACGAACCGCGACAAGTTTTTCCTAATCTTTGGGGAGCCGAATTAGATGCGTTGATGGAGCTAGAAGGTAATTGGGGGTCTGTTAAGCGCTACATTACTCAAGTTTTACAAGCACGAGGATTGGAAGGCGTTCAAGCTGAAGAATTAGCCATCTTACCAGGGATGGATGAAATCTTTGGTCTGGTAAGAATGAAACGTCATTACGATGAAGGCACTTATGATGTTTTGATTATCGATTCTGCTCCCACGGGAACCGCCTTGCGATTGCTGAGTTTGCCTGAAGTTGGCGGCTGGTACATGAGAAAATTTTACAAACCGTTACAAGGAATGTCGGTAGCACTCAGACCGTTGGTGGAACCATTCTTCAAACCGATCGCGGGATTTTCTTTACCCGATAAAGAGGTTATGGACGCTCCTTATGAATTTTACGAAAAAATCGAAGCGCTTGAAAAAGTTTTAACTGATAATACTCAAACTTCAGTGCGTCTGATAACCAACCCTGAAAAGATGGTGATTAAAGAATCCTTGCGAGCGCATTCTTATTTGAGCTTATATAATGTTTCTACCGATTTAATCGTTGCCAATCGCATTATTCCAGAAACTGTTACCGATCCTTTTTTCGAGCGTTGGAAAAATAATCAAAATGTCTACAAACAAGAAATTTATGATAATTTCCATCCTTTACCCGTCAAAGAAGTTCCGCTTTTTTCTGAGGAAATGTGTGGATTAGCGGCATTAGAACGTCTCAAAGATATTCTTTATAAAGACGAAGATCCAACTCAAGTTTATTACAAAGAAAATACGATTCGAGTCGTTCAAGAAGATAAGAATTATAGTTTAGAACTCTATTTACCTGGGGTTCCTAAAGACCAAATCCAGTTAAATAAAACAGGCGACGAATTAAATATTAGAATCGGCAACCATCGACGCAATTTAGTATTGCCACAAGCGTTAGCCGCACTTAAACCAGCAGGTGCAAAGATGGAAGAGGATTATCTCAAAATTCGTTTTACCGATGCAATGGGTTAGATTGGGCGATCGCGCTAACATTTATTAGCTATATGGCGATTAGTAATGTTGCAAGATCTTCAGTATAAACCTATTCGTTCGCACCAAATTCGCGAAGACTTTGTGCGATCGCGCTGCTTGAGATAGCGTTTCAATAATTTCGTCCTTACTCGCTTCTGCGGACGGACTTACTGGTGTTTCTCCCATTGATGCTCGTGCAATTGCCCCGATTAAATCACTCATCTTTTCAAATGCGGTTTTTTCTGGCTAGCCGCACTAACCAGCTTCGCAATCGCTTTTGGCACTGCGCTTTGCGCGATCGCGTTTTTAAAGTTAATCTCGTCCGCACCCATAATTGTAAGCACTATCAGTGTTCTAACTTTAATTCTAGAAATATTTACGCAATTTAAATTACATAACGATTGGATGGCTAGAAACTGAAGCGCGATTTTAAAAATCACTTATCAGTATGTGGGATCCCGTTAATTATGAAAAATATTAAGAATCGATCGCTCGAATCCAATCTTATTTTAAGAATTGTTACTTGTGCGAAGAAAGCCATTGGGGATCGAGGATTTCAATATATTTTCTTCATCTACATAAAGATATATTTATTATTTTCTTATCAAAGAGCATTCGTATCATTTGCAACATTTTCGATACAAACAACGGCTGATTTTCTCATAAATGTGAAGTTATCTTAAAAGCTTAATCCGCTCCTTGAAAGTTTATCTATACTTATTTTTAATATTTTCTTCCTTTATGGAAGATGACTGGTATTTGCTCTGGAGAATAAAAAAATGGAATTAGCTCGCAAACAAGGCTTAGAAAGAAGCTATGTATTGACCTTAGTAAAAAGCTTTTTAATTTGGAGTTTCACCTTAACGGTTTGCATGATAGTAGTCGGATTTCCCGTTGTCGCTTTATTAGCAGCGGTTGTCTCGTTGTTATCAGTGATTTTGCAAACGCTCTTACCTATTAGTGCAGTTTTACTAGTTGCAGGTAGTGCCATCAGCGCTCACGTTGTCGGAATCTTTGTAGGCGCTGCAATTCTAACTGCTAAAGGAATTCATCCCCACGAAGTCAGTTGGTTAAGTTGGCTGCACGGCGAGGCAAATCCTTCCCATACTTCTGTTTATGCCTCTTGCCCGCTTACTTGCAATCTGGCTGAGTAAAAGTTGAAGCAACTGACTCAGAAAGTTTCAAAAAACTAAGTTAGTGCAGCCCGGTAAAAACCGGGTTTTTTCATATTTGCGTCTTAAGATAGACAAGGAAATCTCACATCCAAATCTCATGGCTTTATCAACCTTCTCTATCTGCATTACACTAGGAACCCGTCCCGAAGCGATTAAACTTGCGCCAGTTATCCAACAGTTTCGGCAGTTACCGGAGTTTAAAACTCATGTAGTGCTGACGGGACAGCATCGAGAAATGGTTGACCAAGTGATGCAACTATTCGAGTTGCAAGCTGATGAAGATTTAAAGATCATGCAACCCAAGCAAAGTTTAACTGAGATTACCTGTCGAAGTTTGCATGGATTAGAAGGATTATTTGAAAAAATTGCTCCCCAATTAATCATCGTGCAAGGCGATACAACGACTGCTTTTGCAGCGGCGTTGGCTGCATTTTATCAAAAAATTCCTGTGGGTCACGTCGAAGCGGGATTGCGAACCGATAATATCTACAATCCCTACCCAGAAGAAATCAATCGCCGCCTTATTTCTCAACTGACGCAACTCCATTTTGCCCCTACTCAAAAAGCATTTGAGAACGTGCAACGTTCCGGCGTAACGGGAGAAATTCACCTAACGGGCAATACAGTAATCGATGCTTTATTAACAGTAGCCGATCGCTATCCCGAATGTCCCATTCCTGGTTTGGAGTGGAATAAGTACCGCGTACTACTATCAACCGTACATCGACGGGAAAATTGGGGAGAACCACTCAAAGATATCATCGAAGGATTTCAACTCATACTAGATAAGTTTCCCGATACCGCTTTGCTGCTTCCTCTCCATCGCAATCCTACGGTGCGAGAACCCATTCAAAAGGCTTTGGGAAGCCATCCAAGAGTTTTCTTGACAGAACCTTTAAATTATGCTCAATTAGTAGGAGCAATTCAACGGTGTTATTTACTACTAACTGATTCTGGCGGCATACAAGAAGAAGCTCCCAGTTTAGGCAAACCCGTATTAGTGTTAAGAGAAACCACCGAACGACCAGAAGCCGTCGAAGCAGGAACAGCAAAATTAATTGGAACTAAACCGACAAGTATTGCTACCGAAGCTAGCGAGTTATTAAGTAACGTCCAAGCTTATCAAAAGATGGCAAATGCCATCAATCCTTTTGGCGATGGGAAAGCCTCTCAAAGAATTGCTCGGATTGTTAAAGATTTTTTGCAATGAAAAGAGGTAACGTAGGGGAGCAAGCCTTGCGCCCAGAAGAGTTTGAGAGACAAGGAAAATAGGAATTTATGAATGACAAACAAGTAATTCATAATTCATACTTCATAATTCATAATTTTTCTGATGGCTAAATTAGAAATAGAAAATTTACGCAAACAATATACCGATAAGGTTGTCCCGGTTAAGGATATTAGCCTAGAAGTGGAGGATGGGGAATTTCTCACTTTACTAGGGCCGTCGGGATGCGGTAAATCGACTTTGTTGCGGTTGATTGCAGGTTTAGAACAACCGACCCAGGGACGGGTTATTATTGGCGGTAAAACGGTTAATAAAATCGCACCAGGCGATCGCAATATTGCTATGGTATTTCAAAGCTATGCGCTTTATCCTCACATGAGCATTCGCGATAATATTGCTACTGCCTTGAAACTTCGCAAAATGCCATCATCTCAAATTAGCGATCGCACTCAAGCAGTTGCTGATAAGTTAGGATTGCAAGAATTACTGGATCGCAAACCAAGTCAATTATCTGGCGGACAGCGACAGCGTGTAGCTTTAGCTAGATCTTTGGTACGCGAACCCGATGTATTTTTATTAGACGAACCGTTAAGTAATCTCGATGCTTTGTTGCGCGAACAAGTTCGTGCTGACCTCAAACAAATCTTTAAAGACCAGCAAAAACCCGTTGTCTACGTAACTCACGACCAAACCGAAGCGATGACTTTATCGACTCAGGTGGCTGTCCTTTATGACGGTTTACTGCAACAACTCGATCCGCCTCATCGCATTTATACCCATCCAGCTAATCAATTTGTAGCGGGTTTTGTCGGCAGTCCGCGCATGAATTTGCTAGAGCTTAATTGTAAAAATGATGCGGCAATTTTGGGAAATCATAGCATAAAAATGCCAAATTTTTCACAAATGCCAGCCCAAATCGTTATGGGGATTCGTCCTGAAGATATTCGTCTTACTCTAGAAACCGATGCCCAAACGATTGAAGGTCGAGTGTATTTAGTGGAAGAATTAGGTAAAGAAAAACTCATTAACGTAAGAGTAAAAGGAACGGACTTAACAGTACGAGCCTTACTCAGCGCTAAACAAAATTGGGAAGACGAAACTGTTCGATTGGTTTTACCCAACAAGTCGACTCATTGGTTTAATTATAATGGCGATCGCGCTCAACCCCTCCACGAACGCGATCGCATCATAATCTAAAGATTGCATTTTAATTGAAAGGCAGACGACACTTGAAGGGGCGAACTTCTACTCGCACGAGTGCCGTAGGCAACGCCCCCCGCGCCTCATCTATTGCGCCTCTACTATTAAGCTAAATTATTTTAGCAATGCGCAATCCAAAGAATAGTCCTAGCGCGATCGCCGTAAATAACAAGATGATAGCTATGTAGGAGATGACAGCAGACATCGACTTTTTTTCCTTAAGAACTTATTAACTATTGATTCTTTGCTATTGTACTCTTGTAAGACACTTCAATCCAAAAGTCCCGATCCACAATCCTCATTCTTCTATGTCTTCTGTTATTCCAGTTCGCTTACCCGAAAATCCCTACGAAATTGCGATCGCGTATGGTAGTTTAAACCAACTCGGCAATTATCTCAAGCAACTCAATCTTGGTAAAAAAGTTCTCTTGGTATCCAATCAAGAGATTTTTGACCATTATGGCAAGATTGTAATAACTTCTCTTCAAGAAGCGGGTTTTGATGCTTATACTCACGCAATTCCTGAAGGAGAAGTTCATAAAACTCTCGATTCGATCGCCCGACTTTACGATACAGCTTTAGAAAATCGCTTAGAACGTTCCTCAACGATGGTAGCATTGGGCGGCGGTGTCGTAGGCGATATGACAGGGTTTGCCGCAGCAACTTGGTTGAGAGGGATTAATTTCGTCCAAGTTCCCACCTCGTTACTTGCGATGGTCGATGCTTCTATTGGCGGGAAAACGGGTGTCAATCATCCTAACGGAAAAAATCTGATCGGTGCATTTTATCAACCTCGTTTAGTCTTAATCGATCCTCAAGTATTAAAGACGTTGCCAGTTAGGGAATTTCGGGCGGGAATGGCAGAAGTCATTAAATATGGCGTAATTTGGGATGAAGATTTGTTTGCGAAATTAGAACAGGAAGAACGATTAGATGATTTTGCTGGTTTGAGCGAAGAATTATTGCAAATTATTTTAACTCGTTCTTGCCAAGCGAAAGCTGATGTGGTACAGGAAGATGAAAAAGAAGCAGGATTGAGAGCGATTTTAAACTACGGTCATACTATCGGACACGGGATCGAAAGTTTGACCGGATATAGCGCTATCAATCACGGCGAAGCAGTGGCAATGGGAATGGTTGCTGCGGGAAGAATTGCCACCAAATTAGAGATGTGGACGCAAGAAGAAGAGAAACGCCAAAATAATTTAATTCAAAAAGCAGGATTGCCAATTTATATTCCTGCTAATTTAGATAGCGAAGCAGCGATCGCGTTATTACAAACTGACAAAAAAGTTAAAGCGGGTAAAGTTCGATTTATTCTTCCTACTGAAATTGGTAAGGTAACTATAACCGATCGCGTTTCATCGGATATCGTTCGAGAAGCGATCGACGAAATTAAAGCTGCATAATCTTTAAGTTTGGAAATTAATGTATAAAATCCCCGTCACAGTAATTACAGGTTTTCTTGGCGCTGGCAAAACTACGCTGATTCGTCACTTATTGCAAAATAATCAAGGAAGACGAATTGCCGTCCTCGTCAATGAATTTGGCGAAATAGGGATCGATGGGGAATTGTTGCGAGACTGTCAAATTTGCGATGAAGAAGATAATCCCGTCGATAATATCGTCGAATTAACGAACGGTTGTTTGTGTTGTACGGTACAAGAAGAGTTTTTTCCGACCATGCAACAATTGTTAGAACGACGCGATCGCATCGATTGTATGCTGATTGAAACCTCTGGATTAGCACTTCCCAAACCTTTAGTCCAAGCGTTTCGCTGGCCCGAAATTCGCAACGGCGCAACGGTAGATGGGGTGATAACTGTCGTCGATTGTCAGGCGTTAGCTGCGGGGACTTTGGTAGGAGATTTAGAGGCCCTAGAAGCACAGCGAAAAGCAGATCCCAATCTAGAACACGAAACCCCAATCGAGGAATTATTTGAAGATCAATTAGCTTGTGCGGATTTAGTCTTACTGACCAAAACTGATTTGGTAGATAAACCTACTCTAGCTAAAATTGAAACTTGGTTGCGGCAAGAAGTGCGATCGGGCGTTAAGATTGTTGCGGCGAGTAACGGCGCGATTGCATCAGAAGTTTTATTAGGATTTAATGCCGCCGTCGAAGATAATTTAGAGAGTCGTCCCAGTCATCACGATACCGAAGAAGAACACGAACACGATGACGAGATTAATTCAGTTGAGTTATTTAGCGATCGCGCTATCGATCCCAAACGCTTAATCGAACAACTCAAACAACTTGTTGCTAAAGAGGAGATTTATCGTATCAAAGGGTTTGTCAACGTCGCTAACAAACCGATGCGAATGGTGTTGCAAGGAGTCGGCGATCGCTTTGATTCCTTCTACGATCGCCTGTGGAGGGTCGATGAATTGCGTCAGACCAAATTAGTCTTTATCGGTCGTTCCCTAGCCTCAGAATCGATTAAAACCGTCATAGAGATTTAATTTAATCGACCCTAATTGCAGTAAAAATAGAGATGCAATCGATCGCGTCTCTATTTTTGTTTTCAAGCGATTGCATTTAAAAATCGATCTTCAAAAAAAACGTTAACGATTTAGTACTGGTGTTCTAAAATAGACACAGATCGGTTATAAAAAGATCTTAAAGCTGACCGAAATAACCAACTAAATTGTTTGGTATTAACTTATGGAACCTCTCACGCAAGCTCAACAAGAACTTTATGATTGGTTAGTAGAATATACTACTAGCACTCAACACGCGCCTTCAATTCGACAAATGATGAGAGCAATGAATTTGCGATCGCCTGCGCCAATTCAAAGTCGTTTAGAGCGTTTGCGCGTTAAAGGCTATATTGATTGGACAGATGGAAAAGCTCGCACGCTTCGCGTTCTTCATCGCCAAAATCAAGGAATTCCCGTGTTAGGTGCGATCGCAGCGGGAGGATTAGTAGAACCTTTCACCGACGTTCAAGATAAATTAGATTTTTCTACTGTATTTCAACGACCTAATTGTTTTGCATTGCGCGTTGTTGGAGACAGCATGATTGAGGATTTAATTGCAGAAGGCGATATGGTCGTCATGCGTTCTGTTATTCCTAATGAAACCATTAAAAATGGCGAAATTGTTGCTGCTAGAGTTGATGGATACGGCACAACTTTGAAGCGATTTTATCAAACAGGAAACAAAGTTTCGCTCAAACCTTCTAATAAAAAAATATTCTCCCATCGAAGTTCGGGCAGAACAAGTCGATATCCAAGGAATTTTGGTCGGCGTTTGGAGAGGATATTAATCAAAGTCGGAAGTCGGAAGTAGGGGCGAATGGTATTCGCCCAAACAATTAATTATTTATTCCTAGACTCCTAATACAATTCATATTTGAGTAAGGTACAGGGAAGAGAACCATTATTAACAGGAATGCGACGAGAAGCTTTAAGTCCTATGCGTTTAGCTAACTCTTTATTCCCTGTCAAAACATAGGCCGTCCATCCTTAAAACGCTGCTTGAATACATCGCCTAACAATTTATATAACCCTCCCAATTCATCGACTTCGCCAATGCGTTTTCCATAGGGAGGATTGCAGATAATAATTCCGCGATCGCTAGGCAATTCAACCTCAGATAAATCTTTTTGCATTAGTTGAATATGTCGTTCTAGGTTACAAAATCGAGCATTACTACGAGCTTGTTTTATGATATCAGAGTCGCGATCGCTGCCAAAAATTGGGGCTGGTAATTGAGATAATTGACCTTCTTTTGCTTCGGTTATAAGTTCTTCCCAAAGATCGCGATCGAAATCTTTCCAACGCTGAAATCCAAACTTTTTTCGATACAATCCTGGGGCAATATTTAGCCCTTTCAATGCAGCTTCAATTGGTAAAGTTCCCGAACCGCATAACGGATCTAAAAAAGGCAAATCGGGTTGCCATTCTGCTAGTTCTAATAAGGCAGATGCAAACGTTTCTTTTAGAGGAGCAAGTCCCATGACCGGACGATAACCGCGACGATGTAAGCTCTCTCCAGAACTATCTAAACTTAAAACACAATGATTTTCTACAATATGAGCGTTAATTAAAATATCGGGATTTCTATATCGATATTAGAGCGTTTTCCCGTTTGTTTGCGCTGGCGGTCTACAATAGCATTTTTGATTTGTAATGCCGTAAAATGGGTATGATTGAGATTTTTATTATTCCCCGTACAACTTACGGCAAAAGTATCATCAACTTGAAGATATTCTTCCCAATTAAAATTATAAACACTTTGATAAAGTTGTTCGGAATTATAGCTTTTTACCTCTGCGATCGGCATCAAGACTCGAAATAGGATTCTCGACCAAAGGTTGACTCGATATAACAAAGTTTTATCGCCCCGAAAATATACACCTGTAAAATCGGGAATAATATCTATTGCGCCTAGTTTTTCTAATTCTTTTGTTGCTATTGCTTCTAATCCGCGAGCAACTGTCGCAAAATAACGTTTTTTTTCATTGTTCATCATTAGCATTAACATGATACTTTGTGTTTGGGGTGCGATCGCAGCAACTCTCAGTAAAATTGCTGAAACTGATACTATTAACAAACGCATTCACTATAGAAATTACTGAGAACAAATTTTATTATTATAATAACCAAAACGAATGAGCAAAGCTCGCGCTATACAAATGTTATTTTGCGATCGCTAAGTTTTTCGCTATCATTGTTTTGTCGAAATTGACTTTTCTAAAATAAACATTCAAGATTTAAATCGAGAAAAATCTAATTATTTTTGCCCTTATTAACTATCGATAACAAGCATAATTTACAAGCTTAATAAGTATAAAATGGCAAATAAAGTTATATTTATTTATTTTAATTGCGATCGCCTCAACAAAGATTTAATAAGATCTTATTAAAAACTTGGATAAAACCATTATTTAGGATTAGATATTTTCCAAAACCTCATTATTTTTTCTTCTGGCTTATTGTTCTTTATTATAAAATTTCTAGCTTTTTCAACGATCGATAGCGACATTTGACTGTCTTGTAATAGGCGATCGCAATTTACATAAGATTGCGTCACTAATTATTTTCTCTGCTAACGTGCTGCATAAAAAAGACAAATCAAAGCTACTAACAAAAAGAAGGGTAGGTTTAGACCTTCTCCTTGCACTAAAAGAGAAAATAGAAAGTATTTACTATGTCAGACACTAAAAATCGCTCCTTAATACGAATAAATACTCAAAAGCTTATTGGAGTAAGTATTCTTGCAACTTTAGCATTTTCAGGTATTGTTTTTGGACTAGATCGCGTCGTTGAAATTCCTAAAAGCGAAAATAAAAAAGTTGAGGTGACAGCAAACTGGAAAAACGTCAAAATTCAATTTCTGAGTCAACAATCTAGTGGAATTTGGTCGGTTGCCTTCAGTCCACAAGACAATATCTTAGCTACTGCCAATCAAAACAAAACCATTGATTTGTGGAACTGGCAAACGGGAGAATTTATTCGCACTCTGAAGGGACATACTCAACCCGTTTTATCCGTTGTCTACAGTCCTGACGGACAATTCCTTGCCAGTAGCGGTTCGGATAGTGTCATTAAGCTTTGGGATTGGCGCACTGGAGAACTCATTCGCACCTTAGAGGGACATACCAAACCGATTAGGTCTTTTGCTTTTAGTTCCGACGGACAAACGTTAATTAGTAGTAGTTGGGACAAAACAATTAAGATTTGGAATTGGCAAACTGGAAAACTTATTCGTACACTCAATGGACATTCAGCAGGTGTTTTTGCGGTTGCGATTAGTCCAGATGGTCAGACAATTGCCAGCGTCAGTAAAGATAAAACTATCAAATTATGGAACCTTCAAACAGGGGAACTTATCCGTTCCCTAGAAGGTCATCTCGATTCAGTAAGAACCGTTACCTTTAGTCCTAATGGTCGGCAAATTGCTACTGGAAGTAACGATCGCATGGTTAAATTATGGAATCCAGAAACGGGAGAACTCATACGCACTTTTGAAGGACATACCGACCTCGTTAATTCTGTTGCCTTTAGTGCAGATGGCAAGACCTTGGTTAGTGCCAGTCAAGATCGTGCGATCCGGTTATGGAATACGAATACAGGACAACTATTAAATACGTTTTCCGAACATTCAGCAACCGTCAATGCTGTTGCTTTCCATCCTAATAAGCAAATTTTTGTAAGTGGAAGTTGGGATAAGACAGTTAAAGTTTGGCAACCTATTTTTGAGTCTTTCTGAATTAAGAAGAAGGTTAATGTCGTTACCAGTTATCAGTAACTAATTGTCAATTATAGAATTTATCTTGGCGTAGTGCGAGCAAGATACTCGCACTACTGTTTGCTGTTTTAACGATTTACTGAGGAATGACCTAATAATTTATCTCGCAATTTTTTAATGCGATCGCGATATTTAGCAGCTTCTTCAAACTCTAAATTTTTAGCAGCTTCTTTCATCTTCTCTTCAAGCTGTTTAATGAAATCGGGAATCTTTTCTAAAGATAACTCATCGGATTGTTCCCAGACTTCCTCTACTTGTTGAGAATTTAATCGACGAGAAATATCTAAAAAGTCTAAAATCGAGTTGCTCGATTTATTAATAATTGACTGCGGAGTAATTCCGTGCATACGATTGTGTGCCATCTGAATATTTCGCCGCCTTTCGGTTTCCTCTATCGCTTTAATCATGCTATCTGTGAGATTATCGGCATACAAAATCGCTTGTCCTCTCACATGACGTGCTGCCCTTCCAATGGTTTGAATTAAAGAACGTTCTGCCCTTAAAAAACCTTCTTTATCTGCATCTAATATTGCGACTAAAGAAACTTCGGGTAAATCTAATCCTTCTCGCAATAAATTAACGCCTATTAGAACATCAAATTCTCCTTTTCGCAAGGCTTGTAAAATTTCTATGCGTTGAATAGATTGAATCTCTGAATGCAGATATTGAACGCGAATTCCTCTTTCATGAAAATATTCGGTTAAATCTTCAGCCATGCGTTTGGTTAGGGTAGTAATTAACACCCTTTCTTGCTGCTCGATTCTTTCTTGAATCTCTCCTAATAAATCGTCCACTTGCCCTTCAGTTGGACGGACAAAAATTTCGGGATCTAATACGCCTGTCGGACGAATAATTTGTTCGATAACATTTCCATCTGATTTTTCGATTTCCCAATCTCCCGGCGTTGCTGAAACGAAAATACATTGGTTGACTTTTTGCCAAAATTCTTCTGATTTTAGCGGACGATTATCTGCTGCACTGGGAAGGCGAAATCCGTGGTCGATTAACACTTTTTTACGTGCTTGGTCGCCATTATACATTCCGCGTAATTGGGGAACGCTAACGTGAGATTCATCGACAATTAATAACCAATCTTTAGGAAAATAATCAATCAAACATTCGGGCGGTTCTCCTGGTTTTCTTCCTGCTAAATGACGAGAATAATTTTCAACGCCATTGCAATATCCAACCTCTTGTAACATTTCTAAATCGTAACGGGCGCGCTGTTGAAGTCGCTGTGCTTCTAATAGTTTTCCTTCTCCTTCTAAAACAGCTAATTGTTCTTTTAACTCTCGTGCGATCGCCTCACAAGCTGATTCTAATTGTTCTTCTGGGGTAACAAAGTGGCGCGCTGGATAAATATTAATTCGATCCAAACTTTTTAGAATTTCTCCCGTTACCGGATCGAGGTAACGAATAGCATCGATTTCATCACCAAAAAATTCAACTCGAATTACTCGATCTTCATAGGCAGGAACGATTTCTAATACATCCCCTTTTAATCGAAAACGTCCTCTCGTAAGTTCGACATCATTGCGTGAATATTGAACCGAAACTAAATCGCGTAATAATTGTCTTTGATCGAGTTCTTTTCCTACTTCTATTCCAATCGCTGCTTTGAGATATTCAGATGGCATTCCTAAGCCATAAATGCAGCTAATTGAGGCGACGACAATAACATCTTTTCTCTCAAATAAAGAACGAGTTGCCGAGTGTCGCAACATATCAATTTCATCATTGATAGAAGCACTTTTTTCTATATAAGTATCGGTAACGGGAATATATGCTTCGGGTTGATAATAATCGTAATAACTGATAAAATATTCGACGGCATTATTCGGGAAAAACTGCCGTAATTCGTTACAAAGTTGAGCGGCTAAAGTTTTATTGTGGGCGAGTACGAGAGTCGGTTTGCCGATCTTTTCAATGACAGCAGCAATAGAAAAGGTTTTTCCTGTACCCGTAGCTCCTAAAAGAGTTTGAAACTGATTTTGTTTTTGTAGAGATTGTATGAGTTGCGCGATCGCCTGCGGTTGATCGCCTGTTGGTTGAAACGGCGCTTGTAAGCAAAATTGATTCATGCAATTTCAAGACGCAGAATGGGACAATACATCTATACTATAACTTAGTCTAACTGCTTCATGCGATCGGGCGGCCAGTAGATTCTAGAGACTCGACCGATTAAGTTTTCTTGGGGGACAAATCCCCAATAGTGGCTGTCATAACTGTTGTTACGATTATCGCCTAAGACAAAATAGGAATTGGTGGGAATAGCAACCGGACCGTAATCGTATTGAGGAGGTTCGACAATATAATTTTCTTCTAGCGGGCGATCGTTGATGTAGACTTTTCCTTGCGCAATCGCGATTTGTTCGCCAGGTAAACCGATAACGCGCTTAGTGAATGCATCAGTGAAAATTTTGTTGCTTGAGCGTTTCAGTCGGTAAAAAAAGAATAATATCTCCTCGTTTGGGTTGTTGAGATTGATAAGCAAATTGGTTAGCCAAAATGCGATCGTTAATCTGTAAAGTCGGTTCCATCGCTGAGGAGGAAATATAATAGGCTTTGAATGTTGTTCGGGCGTAGATAATAAAACCCAAAACGCCTAGCGAGAAGGTTGCACCCAGCGAGATCGCCAATATACTAAGCCAAGAGGTTTTCTGCCCTTTGCGATCGCTTGGAAAAGACATACAAACTTTAAATCCTAATGGATGGTATTACAGAAGCTTATACTGATTGTTCTTAGAAGGTTATACCCTATATAATAGAGGCAATTCTTAAAAGAAGATTAACGAAACTCAATACATAAAATCTCATCAAAGCTGATAAGATAGCGGACTTAGACGTGCTAACGCCAAGGAGAAAAGGGAAATGACTGTCGAGAAGCTCGAAACCAACGGGAATGAAGCGCAAGCAAGCGAACAGACCAACGATAGTGCTAAAACCAGCACTAGAGGCAAAAAAGCCACTAAAGAAGTCGTCGCTTTGTCGCTAAAAGAACAACCACACAAAGAATCACAACTCAAACACGTAGATGGATTGCCAGAAAATCGCCCAATTGGAGTCAGCCATTTAGCAATTAAAGAAGTTGACGGAAATGGATTGCCCAACAATCGTCCTGTTGAAGCAAGTCATCTAAAAGTAACTAGCACTTATACCTCTGTTGGTGGGTTGCGTCCGGTTGTTGCTAGTGGCATGGAAATTAGCAATACGCTAGCGATTTCTGGAAATCGTCCGATTGCGCTGAGTCATCTCAAAATCAGCGAAACCTATACAGTTATGGGCAATCGTCCCGTAGCTTCTAACGAAATTGACGATCCTATGACGCTGATGGGCTTTTTAGATTAGGTTATAATCACTTGTTGTCTAAAGAAATTGACCTCGCCTTATCTTGAAATTAAGAGCGAGGATTTTTATGCGTATAAGTCCTAGTTCGGGTAAGATCGTTAAGGCGATCGCTTTTAACAGTGACCAGTGACCAGTGACCAAATGACTAAATATTATTTTGCTTTAGCCAGCCAAAAGTTTTTATTAGAAGAAGAACCCCTTGATGAAGTCCTTAAAGAACGCAAGCGAGATTATCAAGAAAAAAACAAAGAAATTGATTTTTGGTTGGTAAAACAACCTGCGTTTTTAGAAGTTGCAGAATTTGCTCAAGTAAAAGCCAAGTGTCCTCAACCAGCAGCAGCAATTATTTCTACCAACGAGCAGTTTATTACTTGGTTGAAGCTACGTCTAGAATATGTATATACCGGAGAATTTGAAGCACCTTCAGCAGCGATCGCAGATCCACTAGCATCACTCGAAACAGTTTCTTGAAACGAATAAATAACTGAGATATCCGTGACTGGAATTTTTTTAGGGGAAAGGGAAAAATCTTCATCTAGATTTTCCCCATTCCCCCAGGCGAAGCTTTTCCTCAATCTTACTAGCAACTTAATCTGCTAGTTTAAAAGCTTCGTGGACGGCTTTTAAGGCTTTAACACCATCTTCCTCAGTTACGACACAACTCACTTTAATCTCAGAAGTCGCAATCATTTTAATATTGATTTGCTCTTTTGCCAAAGCTTCAAAAAAACGAGCAGCAACGCCTGGCTGTCCGACCATTCCAGACCCGACAATGCTAACTTTAGCGACATCTGTATCTACCTTGACTTCGCTGCAATTCATTTGGAGTGCTAAGGCTTCTAAAGCCGTCCGCGCTATTTCTGCATCGGCTTGTGCGACAGTAAAGGCAATATCGCGGGTGGGATTATCGTTGATAATACGACAGCGTTGGGATTGAATAATTGTATCGACGCTGATATTTTTTGTGCTAATACTCCAAAGATTTGAGCGGCTAAACCAGGACGGTCGGGTACGTGACGAATGGCAATTTGTGCTTGGTTAATATCTAAAGCAACGCCTCGCACGGGTGGAGCGTTAGAAGATGCGATTGCCCCCTGGGCAGCGGCAAAGCCGATCGCGATATTATTGGCACAGACGGGAGAATCTTCTACTTCAAAGACCTCACACAAGGCTTGAATCGCTCTATCGCAATCATCTGGAGCGATCGTACAACTTACCTTCACTTCTGAGGTTGAAATCATCTCGATATTGACATTTGCCGCAGATAGTGCTTTGAACATTTGAGCGGCAATCCCCGGACGACCGATCATGCCTGCGCCAGCAATGGAAATTTTAGCCATTTGCTTTTCGACAATTACCTCAGCTTCTCGATCGTTGGCTGGGTGGGAGCGCAAAGCAGGCGCGATCGCCTCGGCGACGGCTTCTGCTTTCAAAAGCGCGTTTTTAACGACGGTAAAGGCAATATCGTTGCTGTTACCTTCGTGAATGGACTGAATAATGAGATCCACATTAACGTTTTGACGGGCAATTTCGCCAAATAACCGCGCTGCAATCCCAGGGCGATCGGGCACTCGCAGCAAAGCGACTTTTGCCTGATCGGTGTCGAATTCTACGGCATCGACAGCTTTAGTAATCTCCAATCCGACCAAAGGACGCGGTTTGGGGATAGGAGAAACTACCTTTGTTCCTGGGTCGTCCGTCCAACTCGAACGAACCACTAGCGGAATGCCATAATTTTTAGCAATTTCAACCGATCGCGGATGGAGAACTTTTGCTCCCAAACTCGCTAACTCCAGCATCTCATCGCAAGTAATTTCGTCCATTAACTTTGCCTGGGGAACGAGGCGGGGATCGGTAGTGAGAATGCCAGGAACGTCGGTATAAATTTCGCACAAATTCGCTTTCAATGCCGCAGCTAATGCGACGGCTGACGTATCCGATCCCCCGCGACCCAAAGTCGTAATTTCTAGCTCGTCAATGCTGCTAATGCCCTGAAATCCTGCAACAACAATAACTTTTCCCTGTTCGAGATGGCGTTGCATTCGCTCGGTCTTGATTTCTAAAATTCTGGCGAGACTGTATTCAGCCTCCGTGACAATCCCCACTTGCGCCCCAGTTAAAGATATGGCAGGCTGTCCCATTTCTTGCAATGCCATACTCATCAGCGCGATCGATACCTGTTCTCCAGTAGAGAGCAGCATATCCATTTCCCGACGAGAGGGATTGGGCGAAATTTGTTTGGCTAAACCGACTAAACCATCAGTCGTTTTTCCCATCGCGGAAACGACGACGACAACAGTATTACCGCCTTGCACTGTTTCGCGTACTCGTTTTGCAACCGATTGAATTCGCTCTACCGAACCGACAGAAGTTCCACCGTATTTCTGGACAATGAGTGCCATTGCTTTTTTCTAAAATTAACCCCAGGGAAGTCTATTTTACCAATTTTATCGATCGAACCTCCTATGAAGATTCTATTTTGTTTTTTTTGAGTCGGGGATCGAGTTGCTAGGAGTTTTATTGATTAGCAAGCTTTTAACACGATTCTTAAACTTTTGGGCGATCGCTATAGCGTCTCTCCATACAGATAAGGTACAGTTTTGGCAACAGGTAACAGGCATTGGGAGACAAGGTAGACAAGGTAGATAAGGTAGATAAGGTAGACAAGGTAGATAAGGTAGATAAGGTAGACAAGGTAGATAAAAGGGACAAGGAAGACAAGGTAGACAAGGGAGATAAGGGAGATAAGGACAAAGGGTAAAAGATGAATGAAAATTTTCCCTATTGCAAGAGTGCCTGTTCCCTATTCACTGATAACTGATAACTGATAACTGTTTAAGGGGGGGGATACCGATGAAATTTGCAGAACGAATGAATCGTTTGGGAACTGAATCAGCTTTTGAGGTTTTTGCCAAGGCTAAAAACTTAGAAGCACAAGGCAGAAATATTATTCATCTCGAAATCGGTCAGCCTGACTTTCCAACCCCCATCAATATTTGTGAAGCCGCGTTTGAGGCAATGAAAAGGGGATATACCGGATACAATCCTGCTCTTGGGATCTGGGAATTTCGCAAAACCGTAGCCGAGTATGTATCTCAAACAAGAGGAATTGAGGTTCTTCCCGATGAAGTTGTCGTGACTCCTGGGGCCAAACCGATTATTTTTTTCGCACTTCTAGCACTCATTGATTCCGGCGATGAAGTCATTTATCCCGACCCCGGTTTTCCTATTTACGAATCAGTTATTAATTTTGTCGGTGCAAAAGCCGTTCCGCTTCCTTTGCGCGAGGAAGTTGACTTTCGTTTTCGTATTGAGGATTTGGTCGCTGCCATTTCGGAACGGACTCGCCTATTAATTATCAATTCTCCCCAAAATCCTACGGGTGGTTTCCTCAAAAAAGAAGATTTAGAGGCAATTGCTAATTTGGCACGCGATCGCAACTTTTACATTCTTTCTGATGAAATCTATTCGCGCATTCTTTATGAGGGACAACATGAAAGTATTATCAGCTTTCCACATATGAAAGAGCGAACAATTTTACTTGACGGTCATTCAAAAACCTATGCGATGACAGGATGGAGATTGGGTTACGGGATCGTCCCTAAACCGCTTATCGAGCAAATGGAACGACTAATTATTAATTCTAATTCTTGTACTTGTTCTTTTACGCAAATGGCAGGGATTGAAGCACTCAAGGGATCGCAAGATTCAGTCGCTCAAATGGTTGCCCAATTTAAGCAGCGACGGGATGCGATCGTAGATGGTCTTAATACCATTGAGGGAATTCATTGTCTTAAACCCGCAGGTGCTTTTTATGTTTTCCCTAATGTCAAACAGTTGCCGCTTTCTTGTGGAGAACTTGCAGATTATTTACTAGAAGAATCGGGAGTCGCTGTTCTATCGGGTAAGGCTTTTGGAAAATTTGGCGATGGATATTTGCGGCTTTCCTATGCAAATTCTTTAGAAAATATTCAAGAATCATTAGAACGGATTTGTTTGGCACTGAGCAAGCTTAAATAATCGGAGATTCACAATTTATTTCAAAACAAAGACTGAGTTTTATCGTTACGCAAACGCCAAATAAACGCCAAAAAACTTCCTAAGAGTGAGTGAGTTACAGAAGAGATTGCCCCTGGAACGGCAGTTAAAGGATTCGCAAAATGTTGACCTGCCAAAACCACCGCTAAACCTGAATTTTGCATCCCTACTTCAATAGAAATAGTTCGATTAGCGATAACGCCAAGTCCCATCATTTTAGAAAAGTAATAACCCAACAAAAAACCCAAGCCATGCAAGGCAATCACGGAACCTAATAACTGCCATTTAGCTTCTATAATCGCACTTGCATTGCCAGCAATGATACTGCTGCAAATCAGCGTAATGACTAACACCGCTAGCAATGGCGCTACTGGTAGAAGACGATAGACTAAACCAGGAGTCGCTTTGTGCAAACTCATGCCAATGACTAAAGGTAACAGAATGACTTCAAAGGTAGTTAAAAACAATCCCCAACCATCGACAGGGACATATTGACCGGCCAACCAACTCGTTAGCATAGGAGTCATCGCGATCGCGGCTATAGTAGAGCAGGTGGTCATCACAACAGAGAGCGCAACATTAGCCTGGGCAAGGAAAGTAATCACATTCGAGGCAGTTCCCCCCGGACAACAGCCAACCAAAATCAAACCAACTGCATAGGGAGTTGGCAGTTGAAAGACTCGCGAAACAAACCACCCCAGACTTGGCATGATTAGATATTGCGCTACCAAACCAATTCCCGCTGCTTTTGGCATTTGTAGAAGGTCGCGGAAGTCTTCCCATTTTAAAGTCATTCCCATTGCCAACATAATAATTGCCAGTCCCCAAACAATCAAAGAGGTTCCCATCACCTTACCAGTGGCATACCAACTAAACAGAGACGGAAAAAATAAAGCTAATATTCCTCCAATGAGAATCCAAACAGGGAATAAATTCGTAGCTAACTCTAGGATTAGACGTTGGCGATCGGATTGAGTTGATGGTTTCATTCAACAAGTTTTTTACTAAATATTTGCGTATCTGCAACAATAACTAAAATTAAAAAAGAATTAAAAATGTTGAAAACTTTTCGATAAGGTTAAGGTTTGCGTTGAATAAATGCCGTAACTATCGATTAGTTCGACATTTGAATCCTCAGTAATCATCCCAACGATCGCAGCACCATTGCCCAATCTTTGAATTAAAATTTCAGCTTGCGGAGGCGGAAGACACAAGACCAACTCAAAATCTTCGCCGCCATAAAGCGCATAGTCTAGGGCTTGTTCTGGGGAGACAAACTGACGCAACGCAGGAGGCAGCGGGATTTTTTGGCGATCTACTCGTGCCCCAACGCCGCTACAACGACAGAGTTGTAAGACAGCATCGGCTAGACCATCGCTGCTATCCATCCCTGCAATCCTTCGGCGCGTATCGTTATCGAGATGCTGTAATACATCTAGTCTCGGTTTTGGTCGCTGGTGTGCTTGAATTAAAGCTTTTTTTGAGACTTCATCGAGATGTTGCCCGTATTCTGGATGCAATAATAACTCTAATCCCGCTCTAGAACAGCCGTGAAATCCTGTAATTGCGATCGCGTCGCCCGGTTGAGCGATAAAACGGCTTATCGTTCGCTCTTTTTCAACCTGACCAAAAGCAGTAATTGAGATAGTAATAACTGACGAGCGACAGATATCGCCTCCTACCAGGGGAGTTTGATAGCATTGCAGACATTCCCAAAGCCCTTGATAGAGTGCTTCTACCCAGCTTACAGCAACCTCTCCAGGCAAGCCTAAAGCTACGGTAATCCCAACAGGAGACGCTCCCATAGCCGCCAAATCGGATAAATTAGCCGCCGCCGCCCGCCATCCCGCATCTTCTGGAGAGGTAGTGCGATCGCTAAAATGTACCCCATCGACTAGCATATCTGTCGTGACTACCAAAGCGCGATCTTTTTCGAGATTTAATACTGCTGCGTCATCTCCTATCATATCGGACGGACAAAAACGCTGAAGCCTTTGCAGCAGTCCTTGTTCTCCGATCGCTTTAACCGTATTTGAGGGGCGATTCACTCGTTTAAAATTTCATTTTAAAAACTTTTGTTCGTAAAAGCGACAACCTTGACAAGGCCCTTCGGGATTAACGGCGCAGCGCAGAATTTCAGAATGCGCATTGAAGCGGCAACTGGCATCGCCTACTATCCAGCGTCCATCAACGAGACTTTTTTCGCTAGGATTTTTAGCCGATTGAACGTAGAGAGAAATTTTTTGCAAACTATAGCCACCAACCTTGTATTGATAGTGGTGGTGGCGTTCTAGGACAGCGTAAGTTTTTCCTTTTAACTCAACATAGTTACCTGGTTGGGGTATCCAATCAAGTTGCACTTTTCCGAGATTCTGACGCGGATGCGTCAGAATTACCTCCGTTGGTAGTGAATCTGGCTCCATTATCTCTCATGTATTAGTGGCTACATGAAAATGGTAGCGCGATCGCGATTCAGGTCGCTTCATCCTTGCCGCAATTCCTGTATATCTAACCTTTACTCGGCAAGTTTAGCTTTGGCTTGTTCGACTCTTTCTGAAGCCGTTGCCATAACTTCATCAAATTTTTCTAAAATTTCTCCAGGATAGTTTTCTAAAATTTTTGTCGATAGCGAAACGCGATTTTTATATTCGTCTATTTCAACAATCATCACTTCGATTTCTTGTCCGATGTTAAAAATAGTCGTCAAAGCGTCTACGGGTGCGCCACTGACTTGCCGGACGTGCAACAAACCCGTGACCCCGTACATATCGACAAAAACGCCATAGGGTTGCATCTTAACAACTTTACCTTTCATCAGTTCTCCTACTGCCAATTTACCAATAGCAGCGGCGCGTGCGGCTTGTCGTTGCGAGAGAACAAGTTTTTTGTTTTCGGGATCGACTTCTAGAAAGGTTGCCGTTAATAATTGACCGACTAACGACTCTAAATCTTCTTTTTCCATTAAATGCGATCGCGGGATGAATCCTCTCAATCCTTCTACTTCTCCAATAACGCCGCCTTTATTGGTTCCTGTGACGCGCATTTGTGTCGATTTACCGCTTTCGGCAATTTCAGCGATATTTTCCCAAGCTTTCTGGAGTTCTAATTGGCGGCGCGATAGCGTTACTTGACCGTCTTCATTTTGTCCGCTAATAATCAGAAAGTCTTTAGTCTCTTGTAGCGGTAGGCTTTCTGCTAGCGGAATGTCGGATCTGACCGCAGCTTCTCTGGCAGGTACGAAGCCAGGAGATTTCCCGCCGATATCCACATAAGCCCCATCGGAAATATGTTCAAAGACAGTCCCGCGTACTACTTGTCCTTTGCTAAATTGATAATCATGTTGGTCGAGAGCTTTCGCAAAATCATCGAGAGAAAATGATACTCCAGGCTCTTGAGAAAAATTAGATTTGGCAGTCATGGTAATAGGTTTGTAGTCAGATCGGACTGACTCGCAAAATTGTGCTAACCCAGTCTAGCATGGGTTTCCAGGGACTTGTTGAGAGTTATTTATTCTTTAGAAGAAATTTTTGACAATTTACGTGTCATGGGAATCAATGATGCTCGATCTTACCGTTATTTTTAAAGAATTGTTCGCGCCATGTTGCAATCCTCTGAGATTTGTGCTTTGAGAGCATCTAGAGACGGGAATTTTTGTTCGGGACGCAAAAACTTTTCTAAACTTACCATTAAAGTTTGACCGTACAAATCCCCAGACCAATCTAATAAATGCACTTCCACAGTTGGCGCATTGCCTTCTACCGTTGGACGACAACCGATATTCATCACGCCTTTGACGATTGTCTCTTTGTCTTCTCCCAAATAAGTCGCACGCAATACACGCCATAGCGAGGCAATAATTTTATCTGAGGAAGTTGCAGGTTAGCGGTGGGAAACCCAATCGTTCTACCTAATTGCTGCCCTGTCACTACCTCTCCTGTAAGCGTATAAGCGCGTCCTAACATTTGGTTGGCCTGGGGAATGTCGCCTTCTGCTAGCGCTTGACGGATGAGGGAACTGCTGATGCGCAGTTGACTGTCGCTGCCTTGACAAGTTTGCAAAGAAGCGATCGCAACTTCTATATTAAAATTCGCCGCAATTTCTCTTAAATCTCCCGCCGTACCCGTTCGTTTGTTTCCGAAGCGAAAATCTTCTCCTACACTGATGCGAGTTGCTTGTAACTGACGTACTAAAACTTCTTCTACAAACTGTTGCGGACTTAAAGCGGCTAATTCGCGATCGAAAGGCAAAAGAATTAACTGTTCGACTCCCAACGCTTCCAATAACTTGACTTTTTCGGACAATGGTGTTAAAAGCTGCTTGATTTGTCCTGTAAAAAATTCTTGAGGATGGGGATTAAAGGTAACGACAGTCGAATAGGGAAATTCTCTGTTTCTGACGGGTTCTTGAAGCGACACAGAAGCCGTGCAACCAACGATCGCCGAAGTCTGTAAAATTGGTTGCAACACTTTTTGATGCCCTAAATGAATGCCATCGAAATTGCCGAGAGCGATCGCATTTGGGGTTAAAACTAAATTGGTCAGTGATGTTATTACCCGCACGCTTTACATTTTTACATATTTTGTTACTTTTTGTTATTGGGGAGTAGGGAATAGGAAATAAGCAATAGGATTTTTTAGGGAAAAGGGGAAAGGAAAGAATGTTTGCTATTGAACTCCTGAACTTTTAATTTTCATAATTCATCATTCATCATTCATAATTCAATAGACAGTCCTTCTTTAGCCAGAATGCTATTGGGAAATGCGATCGCGACTTCCCCAGCAAGGCGATCGAGAAAATTATCGTCGTGAGAAGGATCGTGATGGAAGAGAACTAACTGTTTTACCTTAGCTGCTTTGGCAATTTTTACCGCTTCTTGCCAAGTTGAATGTCCCCAGCCTACTTTACTAAATTTCTCATCATAATATTCTTCGTCTGTATAAGTTGTATCAATAACTAGTATGTCAGCTTCGCGAGAAAGCCAGAGAACATTTTCATCGAGGCGATCGGGAAAATGTTCGGTATCGGTAATATAACAAGCAGAGTGCCCACCCCAATTGACGCGATAGCCGACTGCTTCTCCTGGATGATTGAGTCTGGCCGTTTCAACCGTTACCTCTCCTAAATGTAGCGCTTCGCCAATTTCAATGTCGTAAAACTCTAAATTTGCCTGCATGATTTGCAAGGGGACGGGGAAGTTAGGATGAAGCATTTGATCGTGAAGGCGCTGTTTCATGGTTGCGCCATTGGGAGATGGCATGGCATAGATATTAAAATGGTTGCCTGCAATAAAAGCAGGCGTAAAAAAAGGAAATCCTTGTATGTGATCCCAGTGAGAATGAGTAAAAAATAAATGAGCTTTTACTGGCATTTGTGAGATTAAAGAGTCTCCTAAAATGCGCAATCCCGTCCCCGCATCAAAAATTAAACGTTCTCCCCCGACTTGCATCTCCACGCAAGAAGTATTACCGCCATAACGGACGGTTTGATTTCCCGGACATGGGATGCTTCCTCTAACGCCCCAAAATTTAATTTGAAATTGATTCTGCATTCTTTGGTCTTAAAATTTTAGATAATTTAAATTGTTTAATTATTTAATAGCCAGATTAACAATTTCAATAGATCCATGTCTGGGAATTAGCTCAACACTTAATTGCGATCGCGCAGCGTGCGCGGAGCGCAATCGCGATCCGGGCAGCAGCAAAGCCGATTGCCTTGAAATTTGTCAAGAATCGAGCAGGCTTTGTAACATAACTTGATTTTGTGTTGTAACTCTTAACAAAAAGTGGTTTAATTCCTTGTCTAGACATTGGTAGACTGAATTCTAGCTTCCTATGAAGCCAGCAACAGGAATTTTGAATTCAAGTTTCAGAATAAAGCACTATAAACAAGCTATGGTAAACACCCTCAACAAACCAGAATTTGAAGAACTTCGTCCAGGAATTAAAGTCCCTGCCAAAGAAACCATCCTCACGCCTCGATTTTACACCACCGATTTTGAAGCAATGGCGAAGATGGATATCTCCGTCAACGAAGATGAGTTGAGAGCAATCTTAGAAGAATTTCGCACCGACTACAACCGCCATCACTTCGTTCGGGATGAAGAATTTAATCAATCTTGGGATCGCATTGATGGGGACACTCGCCGCTTGTTTGTGGAATTTTTAGAGCGTTCCTGTACGGCAGAATTTTCCGGTTTCTTGCTCTATAAGGAATTAGGACGGCGTTTAAAAGATAAAAGCCCCGTCTTAGCAGAGTGTTTTAATCTCATGTCGCGCGATGAAGCTCGTCATGCTGGCTTTTTAAACAAAGCGATGTCAGATTTTAATCTCTCTCTAGATTTGGGATTTCTGACCAAAAATCATAAATACACCTTCTTTAAGCCCAAATTTATCTTTTACGCAACCTATCTATCTGAAAAGATTGGTTACTGGCGTTATATCACCATTTATCGCCACTTAGAGAAGCACCCAGAAGATCGGATTTATCCTATTTTCCGCTTTTTTGAAAACTGGTGTCAGGATGAAAATCGTCACGGCGATTTCTTTGATGCGATTATGAAAGCGCAACCCGACATTTTGAACGATTGGAAAGCGAGACTGTGGTGTCGTTTCTTCCTGCTGTCGGTATTTGCGACCATGTATCTCAACGATATTCAACGTGCGGATTTTTACGCTTCTATCGGTTTGGAAGCTCGTTCGTATGATAAATACGTCATTGAGAAGACCAACGAAACAGCAGGACGAGTTTTCCCAGTCATGCTCGATGTAGAACATCCAGAATTTTACGATCGCCTAGAAATTTGTATCAAGAATAACGAACAATTACGCGCGATCGACGATTCTAACAGTCCAAAATTCTTAAAACTGTTGCGCAAACTGCCTCATTACGTTTCTAACGGTTGGCAATTACTAAAGTTGTATTTAATTAAACCCATTCGGGTTGACCAATTAGCGGGAACTATCCGTTAAGAACGCTAAAACTTCGATGTGAAATGGTTCTGTCAAGTGCAGAACCATTTTTTTTCATGGGCGATCGCCTTTTACAGTTATCAGTGACCAGTTACCAGTTACCAGTCACCAGAGACAAGGGGGACAAGGGGGACAAGGAGGACAAGGGAGAATCCTTAATTTTTCACCTTCTGCCCTCTGCCTTCTTACTTCCGGCTTCTGTACAGACGCGAAATTTCGAGTCTCTACGACTTCCGACTTCTAAAACGATCCCCCAAAGCATTAAACTGTATTAGAGCGAACGTGTTGAAATAAAACGATTAATTAAGCCGTGCGAAAGATTATTATTGCTGGGAACTGGAAAATGTACAAAACTCAAGAAGAGTCTTTGGAGTTTGTACAAGCTTTTAAGTCGAAAATTGAAGAAACAGACGATGCGAGAGAAATTCTGCTGTGCGCGCCTTTACAGCCTTGGGGATAATGTCTAAAAATTTACACGGTAGCCGCATTCGCTTGGGCGCACAGAACATTCACTGGGCAGATGAGGGAGCTTATACAGGCGAAATCTCAGGAGCTATGCTGACAGAAGTTAGTGTCAATTACGTCGTGGTCGGTCATAGCGAACGCCGTCAGTATTTTGGAGAAACAGACGAAACCGTGAATCTCCGACTAAAAGCGGCTCAAAAACACGGCTTAACCCCCATTCTCTGCGTGGGCGAAACCAAAGCCCAACGCGATGCAGGCGAGACGGAAAATATTATCATCAATCAGTTGAAAAACGATTTGGTAGAAGTCGAGCAACGTAATTTAGTGATTGCTTACGAACCTATTTGGGCGATTGGGACGGGAGATACTTGCGAATCAAAAGAAGCTAACAGCGTTATCGGTTTGATTCGCGCTCAATTAAGCAATCCTGATGTCACTATTCAGTATGGCGGTTCGGTAAAGCCCGATAATATCGACGAGATTATGGCACAACCAGAGATTGATGGCGCTTTAGTGGGCGGTGCTAGCTTAGATCCTGCTAGTTTTGCTCGCATTGCTAATTATCAGTAAATGGGGATTGGCGAATTTCGGTAAAATCTCTCCCTTATCTTCCTTGTCCTCCTTGTCTTTCCTCTCACTCATCCTCACAGACGCGGCGTAATGTTCTCTCTCCCATTACTGCGTGTCTGGGGTTATCAATTAGTCCGGTATCGAGTAGCAATACTCCAAAAACGATCGCCCATCCTTTGGCGCGTTGCAGTGTTGCTTCGGAAAGGTTTGCATATTCTGCTAGCACTTGTTGGCGCGTGTTGCGATCGCGAAAAAGCATCCATACAGAAGCAAGATCTGTGGCAATGTCGCCCGATGTTATATCTCCCCAATCGATAATTCCTGCAATCGCGCCATTCTCGACTAGTACGTTACGTGCGTGAAGATCCCCATGTAGCCATGTCGCTTGAACGTCAATAGTAGCACTCAAAGCTTGATTCCAAGTATTCTCAATTTCAGGGGTAATTAAATTTGTTGTCGTCTTCAGCCGTTGTATGCGTTCTTCGATCGAAGCTGCTCGTAAATTTAACGATACGCCTCGTACCGTATTTATTGGCGCATTGTATGGTGCGGGTTGATGTAGCGATCGCAGGAATGACGCAAACAGTTTAGCCTGGTTTGCATGAGGTTCCTGCTGGTCAGCCGTTATGCCAGTTAGCCACGGCAGAACACTCCATCGCCAGGGATAACTTTGTGTTGGCTTGCCGAATCTGTAAGGAGTTGGAACGGGGATAGGAAGCCGATCTGCTAGTAGTGGAAGCCAGGTTTGCTCGTTTTCTATTAGTGTAGCTGCTAGATTTCGATGAGGAAGCCTGACACACAAGCGATCGCCCAATCGAAACATGGCATTGTCCCAACCTGCATCCACGAGATGAATCGGCAGGTGCGTCAAATCTGGATGCTGTTCCTCTAACAAACGGTAGACGAGAGTCGCATCTATTTCGAGTTCGGCTCTCGGCGTTCCTAAATTCATTGAATTAATAAAATTACTGACAAAATAAATAAGTTCCTAAATTATATATTGGCGAAAGAGGGGCAAACCAATCAACGGTCGGATCGATAATTGTATATTCGATTGGCTCACTATTACGAGTTTGAGAAATTAAAATATTTTTTTGATTTAAGCTAAGAATCGAAATACCTTTAGTTAGCAAGCGGCGAAATAAATAAGCAGTTTGAATTTTTAAAAGTTGTCTTTGCCTATCTTTATCCAACAAAAAATGTAACTTAAATCGAGCTTTCCAAGCGATTTCTTTAAATTCAGGGATTTGAAAAACCCGACAAAATTCAGCATCAAATCCAGCTTTGGTATCTCCTAAATTTTTCCCCCCTTCAATGTTTTGCATGAAAAGAATTTGTTTAAACAAAACATCTTTTTCATAAGTTTTAAAATAAGAATAAACTGGACAAATTTTTAGCAACTCTCGTTCTTTAGCGTTAAGCTTGGTTTCAAAATCAATAGCGAGTTTAATACTTCGCTCAAATTGTTGTTTTAAATTATCAGCAAAAAAATTTCCTTCGGAGCATTTTAAAGCAAGATTAGCATTGGGAAAAATTTTTAATTCTGAGCCATCTTTAGCAAGAATGTGAATTCCTAGCTTTAACTTATCTGAATAAGGATTGATATTGTAAAAGTCTCGATTTTTTTCTAGGTTCAAATTAAACTTTTTTAAGGTTTCTATAAAATCGTTAAAATTCGCATCATTATTTTTTAAAAGATCGCTAATTTCAGAGACGAGAGCAAGCGTTATTTTATCTTGAGAATAAGTTGTTATAGGAAGCATTTAATCGTTTATTTATTTAGGTAAAATTCCAGGAAAAACGACATGAAAAACCATGGCGATCGCGCTTGCCATTAAAGTAAGAACAAAAATTGCCCCAATCATACCAATAGCAATCACTAATCCATCTTTTTCAATCGTTCCTAAACTAATAATAACAATCGCGATCGCGGGTAAAAAATTCCCAAATGGAATAGCCCTCTTTTGTCACTCTCCGAAATCAATTCATAATAAATAAGTTAGTTTACCCAGAAGAATAAAAGGGTTGAAATTGATTCATGCTCTCAATAAGCTGAATGAAATCCCCAGCAATAAACGAACGTGAGGGAAAAACA
>JAAUUT010000085.1 GCA_012031035.1 Candidatus Altimarinota bacterium
GGGGCACAGCGCTACTGCTTCAGGAGGTCGTGTAAGACCAAGTAAAGGCTTTGCTTTTGTTAGGCAACAACCTGTGAATGAAGAATCCCCCACTACACCGCTTTGCGGTTAGTGGCGGGAGTGTCAATAACTGAAGTAGAGACGCAATTAATTGCGTCTCTACTTAACTGGAGTATTGATGAATAGTGTATTTGAGCTATTTTTAACTAGCTGATTTGTTTTCTGGTGATTTTTTTGAGTCTAAACTCCAGTTTTCAGTGACTAGTGACCATTTTTTAAAGTCGGAAGTCGGAAGTAAATTTACTACTGAACTACTCTTTTCTTGGACTTTTGAATTTTGAATTCCTAAACTCCTGAACTCCTAATTTTCATCCGTCCTCCTCGCTCCGCCGCGCAGGACGTTAGTCCGAGCAGCGCGCTACGTGCGGGCGGGTTCATAATTCATAATTTTCCTGATTAGCTTCCAGGTTTGCAGACATTATAATCCTCATGAGAAACCACGGCTTCAGGGGCGAGAAAACTCCCACAGTCTCGACAGATCAGACGATAGTTACGGGTGACGGGAATGCTAATGATAAAGCGATCGTGTCGCAGTCGCTTGCCGTGAAAGTCTCTATAATTTCTTTGAGCGGCTAATCCTTGCAAAATTTCGCGAGCTTTAATGACTACATTTCTAGGTAACGATCGCAGATCGATAGGATCGCCCTCGAAAGTCTCATCCCATGCGTTTTTTTGCTGTTTTTTTGCTTCCCGTTCCGCTTCTTCTTTTGCGCACCTATGGCAAACTTGTCCGTAGCCTCTATGACCGCAAGAGAATAGCTTTTTGCGTCTTGACATAGAACTGTGTGTGAGTAATAATCTGCATTTTCTTCAATTCAATCGCTATTGAAACGGCTGTACTAATACGACTGAAACAATAACGAAAAGCACGGGTCTGTTTCGGTTTCAAGCGATTAAGTGCGATCGCTTAACTCTGTTTAAAAAAAAAGCTATATCTCTAGGATACAATTTGCGATCGATTCTCACCAACTCAAAGTTGTCAAATACAAGAGCAGAGCGCAGCGCATTCGTAACTAAGTTAAAATATCAATTAAAAGTTTTAAATTCTATACATAATATTTTTTTATTTAAAATATTAAAATAAAAATTATTATATTTCGACAAAAACGGATACCTAAATTTCAATTTCAATATCTATTAACTGTCCTTCTCGAACAAATTTAACTAGGTTTTTAATTTCGTTTGTTACGTACTCATAAGATTCTGAATATTGCCACCAATTATCCGATTGATATTTTTGATAGTTAGCCGGACACCAAGTATAGTCAATCCATTTTGGATAATATGTTTTTAAAGATAGTAGGCTTCTTGTGTAATGGTAGGGAATACTAACAACTAAAAGACGCTTTATATTATGAATACCAAATTTATTCTCTAGGACAAAAAGAGAAGCGATCGCATTTTCTTTGGGATTACTCGAACGATATTCAACTAAAATTTTGTTTTTTGGAATTCCTAATCTAATAGATTTATTGCGCATCTTTAAGGCTTCTGGACAGATATATTTGCCCTGACAAAAACCTCCAGTAAATAATACATATTTGGCACGTTCTTGGTTATACAAATCGACAGCTTTATGGACTCTCTCTATCCCTTTTCCACCATATACAAAAATACAATCGCCTTTGATTCCATTATCTTTTTCATCGCCATACAATATTTTTGTTATTTGTTGTCGCGATAATTTATCGACATTAATTTCAGATAGCTTCATGACAATTGCGATCGCATTAATTTTTCAATGCACATCTAAACTTTTAACTGACTTGGCTTATTAAATCGGCTAGTCGCTGCGCGCTATCAATCAACACTAAATCACTCATTTTTTCGGACATTTGTCGCAATTTTTCGGGATTTCTCAACAATTCTAATACCCGTGTTTCCAACAATTCTGGCGTTAATTCTTCCTGACGATACATATAAGCTGCTTCAGCATCGGCAAAAACCTTAGCATTAAAAGCTTGGTGGTCTTCTGCTGCAAAAGGATAGGGAATCAAAATAGCAGGCGTTTTGGTAACGGCCAATTCGGTTAAAGTTCCCGCACCGCGCGACTAATCGCTAAATTAGCTCTCTGTAGTAACCCAGCCATATTTTGATAAAACGGCAAAGAAAAATACTGGGGATGCGCGAAGCTATCAGCTTCTGGGTCTTTTTCTCCTGTCAAATGAACGATAGATGCTCCTGCTTCTAGCCAAGTGGAAGCGCACTGACGTACCAATTGATTGAGCGCAACTGCTCCTTGAGAACCGCCAGCGACGACAATTAGAGGAACATTGTCGGGAATAGGTAAATCTAAAGGTTGTGGCGCGAGAAACTGAGAACGCACGGGCGTACTCGCCCAACACGTATTAACCTTGGGAAGGTATTGAGACGAGCCTGCAAACCCCAGAGCAACAGTATGACACCAACGACTCAGCAAACGGGTCACTTTACCAGGGAGAAAATTTGATTCGTGGAGAATAACGGGAATCCCTTGCAAGCGTGCAGCAACAACAGCAGGCGCAGCAATATAACCGCCTGTGGTAAACACCATATCGATTTGATGGGTTTTGATTAACTGTCGTACTCGAACAACCGAACTGATTAAACCCAACAAAATTTTTACGGTTTTGAGGCTCAAGCGCGTTTGGAAACCTTCGACTGGAATAGTATGTAACGGGTAATCAGACGGGACTAAGGTCTGTTCTAAACGGTTAGGAACGCCCAACCATTCAATTTTATCGTCTGGGAGTTGCTCTGCTACTGCTAGAGCAGGGAATAGATGACCGCCTGTGCCGCTTGCTGCAATAAGTAATCGCATTGGTGTTTTAGTTACAACTGTTATCGAAGAAAATATAAATCTTACAACTACAATGAATAGAAATTAGTAACAACTATTCAACCGATCGCGCTATGAGAAATTTTAGAACGCTTAGCCACTCCTTTTGTTCCAAACAAGCTCGCGCTTCGATCGCGTTTCTTCTCGGTCTTGGCTTTACTATCGGTAGTGCGATGGTTAGTGTCGCCGAAAGTCCAGAAACTGCCCCACCGGAGTTAAAAACGTCGCTAGCGCAAATGGAGATGGCAGCCAATCAGAAAGATATTGAGAAGGTGATGGAGTTTTACAGTTCTGATTTTAAAAATTCTGATGGGTTGAATTATGCGAGTTTAGAAAAAGCGATCGCGCAATTTTGGCAGCGTTACGATAACGTACAATACAAGACCGAACTTCAGTCTTGGGAAAACACCGGACAAGAATTAGTTGCAGAGACGGTTACTACTGTCACGGGGACTGGCAAGCAGAAGAAAAGAGCCATTCAACTCAAATCAACGATTAAATCTCGTCAATATTTCCAGAATCAAAAACTCGTTCGTCAGGAAATTCTCTCAGAAAAAACAGAAGTCACCTCTGGAAACAAACCTCCCGTTGTTGAAATCATTTTGCCAGAAACGGTTAGCGTCGGCGAAGAATTTGAGTTTGATGTCGTGGTACAAGAACCTTTAGGGAATGATTTGCTGGCTGGAGTGGCAATTGATGAGAAAGTTGAGGGCGATCGCTATCTCAAACCTGGTGCGGTAAATTTAGAATTATTGCAAGCTGGAGGACTGTTCAAACGGGCAAAAGCACCCGCTCAACCCGGCAATCGCTGGCTTTCAGCAATTTTAGTACGCGGCGATGGGATGACGATGGTTACTCAAAGGCTAAGAGTTGAGAAATAATCGGGAGTGATTGAAGTAATTCCATTTTATCAATTTTATTGATAGTGCGAGTATCTCGATCGCTATCTCCTTTTGCAAGCAAGACACTCGCACTACGATTACCTATTTGGGATTCTCTTCATCAACCTCTAGATACGAGATCGTATATAGATAAAATAATCTCTACTACGATGAGAATGACGATATACCATTCGACTCTCATGCTACTGTTGTGCTGTAGCAAACCTAGTGCTGTTTCTGCCGTGTCTGATAGCAATGTTAGCTTGCGTTCGAGAACTAAATGCCGCTCTCGGACTTCATATTCATTGGCTAATCGCCGATAAAATAGGTCTAAATCGGGATAATCCCAGAGTAATTCTGGTTTATCGATTATTTCGACTCGACCGACCATTTTATGTAGGATAGATAAAGTATTGCCGAGTTGTTTGAGTAATTCTCGAACTTGTTGTCGAGTCCATTCAATATTTTGTAAGCTCATCGCAAATGGTTCGATGCGATCGAATGCTTTTGCCATCTGCACTTCGTAGTAAGCTAAGATAACGCTTTTCGCTAAAATATCCGCTACGATTTGTAGCCCTTTAAGGCTAAATTCTGGTAGCAAAATATTACCGCCTTCAACTTTTCCGCTACTCGTGATATCCCGATGAATTTCTACTTCTTCTATTTCAGGAGAAGAAACCGAGGCGGAGATAAGCGGTTTTAAACGCTCTAAAAACCTTTCCTCTTCTTGGTGAGTTAAATTAAAGAGTACGATCGCGCCATAGCGAAAGACAATAGCACAGCCATCTTCGCCAGCTTCTAATACTAAAGGATCGAGTGCCAAACATTCTTCTTTTTCTAAGGCTTTTATATTAATGCTCTGACTGACGAGCAAAGCGCGAACTTTTATGGTTTCTTGACCAACAAAAAGGACTTTTTGCATAAAATAAATGTCATTTTTACTTCAAATGTAAGAGGCTATATATTAAAGTAACGCTTAAGACAAGTTTGAGAGATTAGGCGATCGCGTTTTCTGAAACTTTAAACTTCCTCCTCAGTCAATTAAACTAAAAGCTGTACTAATCGCTGCAAAGAAAGTCAATAGGATTAAGAGTGCGATCGAACGGCTAACAGTAATATGCTAGAGTCCAAAAAAGAGAATTTCCTAAAATCTTGGTTGCTGAAAATTTCCCGCCAAGGCGCACTCAGGATGACCATTGCAGGTGCTGCAACTGGAGTTGCTACTGTTGTTTTGGCAAGTAGTTATGCACTCACTCGTCCTTGCGTTATCGGGAAGTGTTCGGCAATTCCCCAAGCGCAACAATTGGCAACTCAAGCACTAGATAGGATAAGCGTTTCTTCTGACGAGCAAGAAATTGTTAGCGCCAAACAACAATTAGACGAGGCAATTGAAACTTTAAACGCAATTCCTGGATGGTCAAATCATCGCAATGAAGCCCAAACCCTAGTCAAAGACTATCAACACGACTCAAACAGCCTCAAGACTATTTTAGACGCAACTCAAACAGCCGATCGCGCTGTCTTGCTCGTACAAACTTCTTCTTATCAATGGGAAGAAATGCGATCGCTTTGGCAAAATGCCATTGTTACCTTACAACCCCTGTTAAGCGATCGTCAATGGCAGGCGATCGCGCAAGTTAAAATTTATGATTATCAAAAAAACTTAGACGCGCTTCAAAATAGAAGATATGCACAAAATAATGCCAGTGTCAAGCTAAAAACAGCCAAGGAAGCCGCACAAGTAGCACAAATGCGCCAAAATTCCGCGCAAACGGCTTCAGATTGGCAAATAGTCTCCTCGAATTGGCAAACTGCCCTCCAACACCTAAGAGAAATTTCTCCTCAAACAAGTGTCTATCAAGAAACTCGGCAACTCATAGAAATTTATACTGCCGAGCTACTCTCAGCAGGGATGCGCCAGCGACAAGAAGAATCTGCGACAAATCTTTATCAAAGAGCCGTAGAACAAGCCAAACGCGCCAAAAATGCCGAAAAAAAACAACAATGGTCGGCAGCAGCATCCGATTGGCGCATCGCACTAACCTACATTAAACAAGTTCCTCGCCAAACTTTTCAATATCGCCAAGCTGAACCTTTACTTGCTACCTACACGCTAGCCTTGAATCGCGCGATGAAATACCAGCAAACTGACAGTATCTTAGCGAAAATTTGCCATAAAGATAGTAATATCTGTAGCTATATCATGAACGAACGCGCTATTGAAGTTCAGCTAACTTCTACTTATACGAAAACTGTTTGGGAGACTGCACTTCAAGCAAGAGCTAATGGTAATGTCGAGATCCAAATCGATTTACTCAATCGTCTTTCGAGTTTAGAGAGTACCTTACAAAACTTTAGTAACAATATTGGAAAACGAGTAGAAGTTTATAATTCAGATAAACGACTATTAACGATTTACGAACCAACAAAATAAGCTAATTACTATCTCGTTTCTAGATCGGTAACGAATCATTTATATCCGTTCTATTAAATTAAACTATAATCATGGGTCCGATCGCCAAAATCTCGTTATCCCCTCCCAGACGGGAGGACTTATTGCTTCCCAAAGAGCCAGATGTCCAACAGTTGGACAATATTAAAGCCCATTTGGACATTGTATTGCTAGCGCTAGAAGCATTAATCGACATCAGTTCCGAAGATATGCTCAAAGCTGCCCAACAGCTTAACTTAGATTCAATCATTGCCGATCGCGTTGGACTGTGGCGCTTGCGTCAGTCGAATCCCTTACGCAAAAGTTCGGGAGGTCGCAAAAAACTCGATGTTGAAGAAGCGCGATCGCTAGTTTTAATTATCTGCTATCTTGCCAAACAACAACACGAATTAATTCGCCGTGCAGTGACTCTTTTAGAGCAAATAACCGAGCAAAATAAAGCCCCTCACCAAACGGCTTTACTAGGCGATTATTTAGATGCTTTTACCAATGGGTATCAAGAACGCATGGAAGAAGGAGAAAACGTTTCCTCCGAACAGTTGTCTCGCCTAGCGCTAAAATTGCTCGTCGATTTACTTTTCTATAGTTCCGCCAACGGTCATCGCCGCCTGTGGTTGGCTTTGCTCGATTACGCTCGCTAATTGCATAAAGATTAAATTAGGAATTTGATAAGTTAAAAGTATCAAACATCGATATTTGCCTTCCTCCTCCACGCCCGTTAGCGAACCATGAAATTATTTTCACCAACTCCTATCCGACGCTATACCCCGCCAACCTGTACCCTAGAAATTTGGGCTAAACCCTCAGCACTATCGTTTTGGGGCGATCGCCCTCTAATCAAAGAATTAAACTTTGAATTGCGCTTTGATGACCCCAGAATACCAGACGAAAAACAAGTTATCGTTAGGGGCGATCGCGAAAAACTCGTACAACTCTATGAGGTTGTCACTACCTACGTTCAAAACACTCTCTTACAGCGATCGCTGCAAATTCCTGTCGGAATAGAAACCCTTGCCCTTCCTTCCTCAACAACAGAAGCCGTAGAAAGTCCCTCTCATTCTCATCTCGCTTTAACCACTAGCGAGGACACAGCAATAGTAGCTTTTCCCAAAGCGCCTACGCTCAAACCCAAAGGACTGCTTTCTCACCAACTCACTTTTAATTCCCTCGCACAAGACGCACCCGAACAGAGCATTCAACTAAGCGTCTCGCAATTATTCGACCTTGCTGAAGCCCTAGAACAATTCAGTACGGAAATGGATATTTTGCCATCGCTCAACAAAGCGAAGCATCGAAAAGCCGCAGTTATTTGGGCAAGTACGGCAGCAGCCGCAATCTTAGCAGTGGGAATCTCGACGGTTGGCGTAAAAATCTATCAAACTGCCAGTGAAAAAAACGATATTGCGACTTCTCAGGGAGCCTCTAATTCTCAATCTGCCCAATCTAATATTCAAGATGTCGTTCCTCCTGTTCCCCCACCGCCGCCGAGTCCCGTTCCTTCTCCCACGTTACCCCCAGCGCTAGCAGGTCGAGATACTTTACCGCCGCCGCCATCCGTCCCAGAGCCAATCTCCCCCCGTCGGGTTCCTCCTGTCTTATTACCGCCTCCCAGTTTGCCCCCTGCACCGAGACAATCAACAATAGCAGTAGTTCCCGAATCGTCAAAGAAAACTAACCCTTCTGCTGTCAATCCAACAACGCTTCCGCCGCGAGAAAATTCTGCTGTGCCCAAAAAACCCGATCTGCCTGCTTTACCTCCCATACAAGCCAATTCTCCCATGGCAGAGAATCCCGTCGATGCAGCATCTGCCGAAGCCCCTGCTACATTACAAACTTCTCCGTCGCGGGACAATTCCAGTAATGCTTCGTCCGCCAACGTTCCTAATACAACTGCTTTTGCTCCTCCCCAAGAAAGAACAACCGATAACTTGCTCGATACTATCCCCCAAGTGGCAGAAGTCAGACAATATTTTCAAGAGCGTTGGCAAGTTCCTAAAGGCTTAAATCAACGATTAGAATATCGTTTGATTCTCAATAAAGAAGGTTCTATCGCTCGTATCTCTCCTTTGGGACGTGCGGCAAATGTTTATCTCGATCGCACTCAAATGCCATTGATGGGAGATCCTTTTGTCTCTCCGCTTGAGGTGGCAAACAATGCGACAATTCGTCTCGTTCTCAATCCAGATGGAAGCGTTAAAACGTTTTTAGAAGAATAGCGCGATCGGCGATCGCCACTAACACAAATTGTTATTTACAAATATTAAGTGTTTTTACCCCTTTTTTATCCCCCCTTGCCAAGGGGAATAAAAAGGGGGGTCGAAAAAGTTAACACTTATAATTAGAAATTTAGGTTATCAAGTGAATTATGTCCACGGATCGAAAATTTGGTCTTTCGGTTTAGCTTGAGGTTGAGAAGAGGGTTTAGGGTTCGGTTGTGCGGGGGGGTTTATTTCTTCTTTAGGAAAATCAAACGCCATAGTTGCTTTTCCTGGGTCGAATTCTTGCTGCATTTGTTCCCATTCAGCAGACGCATTCAATTCTTCATAAAGTAGAGATTCTGAAACTGTTGATTCTTCACCAAATAGATTCTCAGATATCATAGTAGCTTCTTTGTCCTCCTGAAAACCTTTTCTAGCTTGTGACTGGCGCTCCCTTGGTGTCAATTCTTCTTCAAAGAAACTTTCTGAGATAACAGTTGATTTCTCTGCCTCAAAATTTTGAGCGGTAGGTGTCCAAGTTTCAGATTCTCGCGATTCCGAAAAAAATGTTTCGGAAAGCATCGTTTGCTTATCTGCCTCAAATTCTCTTTTCGGAAGTGAAGAAATTTCGGATTCTTTAACGGTAGCGGTTTGGGTGGCTTCTAACTCTTTTTTGAGTTGTTGAAACTCGCTATTGATAGTTTGAAGAAGATTTTCCAGGATTTGCAAACGTTCTGAAAGAGGGGATGCCATAATCATATCTCCAAAAAGGATAGGAGTTTTTTTAGTTAGTTTATTTTTCTCTACTTAAAAATATTCCCAAAATTTCGAGAGAAGTTACTAACTAATGAGTTTTTTCTTTTCGCTATCCCCGTTTTATTTAATCGCGTTGGCTCATCTTGCCCAGATACTTTTGCAAATAAGGAGAAAAAACTTCATAAATTAAAGTTAAAGGTTTGCGATCGTGCCAAAATAAATAATGACGACCCCAGAACGGCCCTTTTTCCCCAAAAGCATCTTCTAATGCTTCGCAATGACCGTAATAAAGTCCCTGAATATCTCGATACAATTCGGTATGCAAGCGAGAAAGGCTATCCCAAATCGGTAGGGTACGATTTTGCAAATACTCGTCCACATGGCTAGCATCCCACCAGGAAGCTGCATAAGCTAAACGTTGACCGGATTCTGTACGCAACCAAACTTGTCGCCGCAATCTTGGTTCTGGCACAAGCTCTATCTGAGTAGGCGCTCCGTCTTTATCTATGTCAATTAAGGACATGTCAATGACATCTACCTCAGTTTTTTCGCTAGTGAGCAGTTGTAGGAGATGAGTTGGCGAACCATCTCCTAAAAGTAGGATCTGCCAAGTTGGTGCGAGTTGACTGTGTGGCAATCCTTGACAAACAAATTCTTTCCCTCCTTGCCAGATAGGATCTAGAGCGTGCCATTTCCGTGCTTGCGTTGCGCTATCTTGAGATTTATAAGTTGCAGTCACGACTCTTTACAAAACTTAACTCTTTTTTAAGTTAATGATAGCAGAAAGCAATTGAAGTCGAAAGTAAATATTCCTCCTTGTCTCCCCGTCTTCTTTGTCCCCTTGTCTCCTTATTTTCCGAAGGACGCTCCTACATTCCCATAATTTCGTATCCTGCATCTACATAAAGCACTTGTCCGGTAATCCCGCTAGCGAGGTCGCTACACAAAAAAGCTGCTGCATTGCCGACTTCAGTTTGGGTAACGGTTCGTTTGAGGGGGGCAACTTGTTCGACATGATGAATCATATCGAGAATTCCTCCAACGGCGGATGAAGCTAGAGTACGAATCGGGCCGGCGGAAATAGCATTAACTCGGATATTAAGCGGGCCTAATTCTGAAGCGAGATAGCGCACGCTCATTTCTAAGCCAGCTTTAGCAATTCCCATTAAGTTATAGTTGGGGATCACTTTAACACCGCCTAAATAAGAGAGGGTAAGAATGCTTCCCCCTTCAGTCATTAAAGGTTTGGCGACTTTAGTCAGGCTAGCTAAAGAATAGGTGCTGATTTCTAGAGCTTGCGTAAAAGCTTCTTTGGGGATGGCACTGAAATCACCTACTAATCCTTCCTTATCGGCAAAAGCGAGACAATGAACCAAAATATCTAGTTTGCCCATTCATCAGCGATCGCCTCGAAAGTAGAGTTGACTTGTGCTTCATCTTGTACATTACAGGGAACAAATATACTAGGATTAAGAGGGGCGACAAGTTCTCCAACTTTTTTTTTCAAAACGTCCTTTATCATCTGGTAAATAAGTGACTCCAATATTTGCACCAGCTTTGTAAAGTTGCTGGGCAATGCCCCAAGCAATCGAGCGATTGTTGGCAATGCCAGTGACAAGTGCATTTTTTCCAGTTAAATCTAACATAATATTTATCTGCAAATTTGAGGTTTTGAGTCACCAATTATTAGGATTGGCGTGTATAATCTTTGTACGAAAGCAGGAATTATTGCTTCCAATAAAATAATTTTGAAGCAAAAAGTACCAAAAACTTCGTCAATTTAGATAAAGTGTTTTCTTGAGTCAATAACTTAAAAAACACCTAAAAACTTAACTTTTCCATTGTTTGAGATTTGTGATGGAACTGTCCCTTACTCAAGATAAACCATTAGCAGCAGTATTTCGTCAAATTGGTGGCGGGGGATTTCCTCCTGTCGTAGAGATATTCGAGCGTGGAAAGACAATATTTTTTCCGGGCGATCCGGCCGAGAGAGTTTATTTTTTGCTCAAAGGAGCGGTTAAACTATCGAGAGTTTACGAAGCTGGAGAAGAAATTACAGTAGCTCTGTTGCGCGAAAATAGCGTCTTTGGAGTATTGTCTTTAATTACGGGACAGCGATCGGATCGCTTTTATCACGCAGTTGCTTTTACACCTGTAGAATTGCTTTCTGCTCCAATCGAGCAAGTCGAACAAGCACTTAAGAGCAATCCCGAATTATCGATGTTAATGTTGCGAGGGCTTTCTTCAAGAATTTTACAGACGGAAATGATGATCGAGACGCTCGCTCATCGGGATATGGGATCTCGGTTGGTGAGTTTTCTGTTAATCCTTTGTCGGGATTTTGGCGTGCCGACTACCGAGGGAATTCGTGTGGATCTAAAGCTGTCTCATCAAGCGATCGCAGAAGCGATTGGTTCGACTCGCGTAACAATTACTCGATTGCTTGGCGATCTGCAAAAACAAAATATGATCTCGATTCACAAGAAAAAAATTACCGTTCACAATCCAGTCGCTCTGAGCCAGAAGTTCACTTAACCGATAATTTAGAATGACTAGCGCTTATATCCTGATTGCAGCAATGTTATTGTTAGGAGGCTTAATTGCTGCATTAGGCGATCGCTTGGGGAGTAAAGTTGGGAAAGCTCGCTTGCAATTATTTAATTTGCGTCCCCGTCAAACAGCACAGGTCGTAACTATTGCCACAGGAACGTTAATTGTTGCCTCGACGTTAGGCATTCTTTTTGCTTTAAGCGAATCTTTACGCAAAGGCGTTTTCGATCTCGATCGCATTCTTAAGGAACAGAGACAAGTTAAGGAAGAGTTAGACCGAGTTAGAAATGAGAGAGATCGAGTTGGAAAAGAACTTTTAGCCGCCAAAAACGAACAAGAGGCCGTTACTAAACGCTTGCGAAGTACCAACAAAAATTTTCAGCAAGCGAAGACGCAATTGAGAACGGTTTCTGAGCAAGCCAACGTTCTCAGAGGCGATATTCAAAAGTTATTGAACGAACGACAGCAGTTATTTCAACAAAGGAAGCAGCTAGATACAGAAGTCAGGCGACTTCAAACGCAAATCCAAGGTAAAGATACAGAATTGAAGAAACAAGAAAGTCGAATTGCAGATCAAAATAAAATTTTAGAACAGCGACAAATTCGCCTTCAAGAATTAGAAAAAAAACAAAGTGCTCTGCAAGCAAAACTTAACGAACAAGATAATGCGATAGCGAATTTAGATCGCGCGATTTCTCAAAAAGATACTAATCTTAAACAGCGAGAAGAACAGCTTAAAGAATTAGAATCTCAACAAGCTTTTCTCAAGCGAGAAGTTGAAGTTTTAGAACAGTATTATCAAACTTATCAAGAATTAAGAGAAAAACAAATTGCGCTGCTTAGAGGGCAAGTTTTAGCTTTTGCGGCTGTTCGTGTCGTCGATCCTAATGCGGCGATCGGTGCAATAGATCGCCTCCTGCAACAAGCCAATCAAAATGCGATTGGAGCAACTCAACCACAAAATCCGAACCTTCAAGAACGAGTCGTTAGAATTACTCAATCCCAGGTCAAACAATTGCTCGAACAAATAAAAGATGGCCAGGATTATGTAGTCCGAATTATCTCAGCAGGTAATTACGTTCAGGGAGAAAAGGAAGTGCGCATTTTTGCTGACGTTGCTCTCAATCAAAAAATTTTTGATAAAGGCGCAACTCTAGCGACAATTTCTCTCGATTCAAGCGAGATCGCTGAAGAAGATCTACAAAAACGCATTGATTTGTTGTTATCCGCTTCTCAATTTCGCGCCCGAAGATCGGGCATTATAGGCAATATTCAAGTAGAAGATGGTCGAATTAAAACGATTTTGGACTTTATCGAAAAAGTAGAATCCTCTCAAATTATGCCCGATGAGATTAAAGCGATCGCATCGGAAACAACTTATACATCCGGCCCTCTTAAATTGCGATTAGTTGCGATTGAAAATGGCAACATTTTATTCGGTACTTAATATTATCTCCGCTCGATTTACTATCATGGTAAGGGCTTTCGGATCTAGCGGCACTCTAGATATTTTTACATCTATTTTTTGAATCATGCCTCTGCGTAAGTTTTATAATTTTTTTAATTCAGAATTTCATCTGCTTCTAGTTTTATCAATTGCTGCATTATTTCTTTGGTTAATTGCTTTGGGAAATTTACCACTGCGAGATTGGGATGAGGGATATTATGGGGTTGTTGCGAGAGATGTGTTTCGCACGGGTAATTGGATTTATTTAACGTATCTGGACAAACCTTTTTTACTCAAACCTCCTTTAATGATGTGGCTAATTGCAATTAGCTATCATTGGGGTGGACTAAATGAGTTTACTACTCGCTTACCAGGTGCTTTTTTAACAGCTTGTGGCGTTCCTTTGTTATATTTATTAGGACGAGAAGTTTTTTCTAACCGTCTTTCTGCAATTTTTAGTTCGGGAGTTTATTTGACGCTTTTACCTATCGTTCGTCACGGACGATTAGCAATGTTAGATGGGGCGATTAATACTTTTTTTATTCTAGCTTTGTGGTGTTTGTTAAAGGCACGTCACGATTGCAAATGGGCAATTGGTTTTGGGATCGGAATGGGTGCGATCGCATTGACAAAAGGCATTCTGGTTCTTGCTTTAGGCGCGATCGCAGGTCTTTTTATTTTAGTTAATAAGCAAGCTAAGTTATTGCTTAACCCTTATCTTTGGTTAGGAATTTTATTAGGATTTCTTCCCGTTCTTACTTGGTATCTTACTCAAATCCAACAATACGGAAATTTATTTATAAAAGTTCATTTTCAATCCCAAAGTTTTGACCGTTTATCGACTTCCCTAGATGGACATCAAAGAGAAGTTTGGTATTATTTTATTGAATTAGTTAAATATACTATTCCTTGGTTATTATTTCTGCCAGGAGGTTTGTCTCTTGCATGGCAACAACGGGCGCAAAGTTGGAGTTTATTAGTTCTCACTGCTTCCATTCTCTATATGGGAACGATTTCTATTATGGGAACTAAACTTCCTTGGTATATTATGCCTATTTACCCCTTTTTTGCGCTTGCTATCGGTGTATATTTGGAACAACTTTGGCAAAATGAAAAGAAATACTCTAAGTCTTTGTTCGGCTTTTTTATCTTCTTAGCAATTGCAGCTTTAGGTAGTTGCGTTTACTTTATTTTGTCAGATCCTCAACCAGTTTTAATCGTCATGTCTATCGTATTAATGTTGACAATGATTTTAACTGCCTGGAAAGTTCAAAACAGCGATCGCAATTTTATCCCGATTTTATTTGTCGGATTTTATATAACTCTACTTTTATTTGTCACTTCTAAATCTTGGGTGTGGGAGTTAAATGAAACCTTTCCCGTCAAACACGTCGCGAATCTCATCCAAACTCACGTCCCTCCTAAGACAGAGATTTATACATCCTTTGCTTACGAACGTCCGAGTTTAGATTTTTACAGCGATCGCAGAGTAACGGTCAAAGATCTAACTAGCTTGCAACAGTTAAAATCTAAAAAGGCTTATTTGCTTTTGGATAAAGCTGCACTAGAAACGTTACAGTTGCCTAATAGCCTTTCTCTTGGTACAGCAGAAGGATTTACGCTACTTGTTTCTCAACCTAATTCTTAAGTGAATTAGCAGCTTACTAATGCGTTTGCGTAGCGCAATCACTCAATTTTTAAGGAAAATAGATGACTATTAAGAGAATTATTGTATTTATATTATCTTCTATCTCGATTTTGCTCGTTTTCTTGTCGTTATTATCAAGTTTGAATGAAGCGCAAGTACAGGCAAATCTACAAATTTATTTGACAAATTTAACGCTTCATGCTTCAGGAATTAAATTAGATGCGAATGAGCAAAGCTCACGCTACGCGAACGCCCAACAGAATGATGACTCGCTTAAATTTTTACTGGGAGACGCACCTTATGACAATGCCAAAGAACAATATCAGGAGGTGAAAAACGCTGCTCAAAATAATATTAAAAATCTCCAAAAACAAGTTTTAACATCTGCTAAATCCGAGCCAATACAAAAAGAAATTGACCAAAACAAACAGTTTATTGACGCACTAAATATTAACCTGGGAATTTTAGAAGCTCAACGAGGAAAAACCGATGAAGCATTAACAATCTGGAACGATCTTATTACTCAATCTGCCAAAGTAACTAGTGCTAATGTTCCCGCACAAACCGCAATGGTTTTAAAAGGATTATGGAGTCAACCCCCCAAAATATTAGCCGAGTCCGAAACAGTTATTAACGAACATCTCAAAGGATGGTTTCGCTATAAAGCGTTAGAAAAATTGTATCAATTAGAAAATCGTCAAAACGATTTATCGCTTCTGCAAAATCAAGAACAAGAAATTGCTAAACAAGTTTTAGTCAAATTAGTCTTAATTAATGGCTTACCTTTGTTAGGAGGAATTATTGGATGTAGCTTGCTGATCTTTTTTATCGTGCAATTACTAACAAAAAAGAAAGAGTCTCTTTTGGGTACAATTAACAATCTCTCCTGGGAAACGCCTTGGGATGGAGAAACGATTTTGCAGGTTATAGGAGTGGGTTTTTTATTTGTCGGTCAAATTGTGATTTCTTTTGCTATTCCTTTAAGTTTTCAGCTTGCTGGTATAAATTTTAAGAATTTGAGCTTACGAGAAAATGCAGTTTATATATTAGCAAACTATGTATTAATGACTGCATCGGGACTATTAGTCTTGTATTTTTCAATCAAACCTTTTTTCCCACTGCCTAAAGATTGGTTTCGCTTTCAATGGATGAGTAATTGGATTGTGTGGGGAATAGGAGGGTATTTTGTGGCACTCCCCTTAGTTTTTATCGTTTCTCTGGTCAACCAAATCTATTGGCAAGGACAAGGTGGAAGCAATCCGCTTCTTTTTCTTGCTCTAGAATCACAGGATAAAGTAGTTTTGGCTATCTTTTTCTTTACCGCTTCGATCGCCGCCCCATTTTTTGAAGAGATTATCTTTCGAGGATTTTTATTACCTTCTTTAACTCGTTACGTACCAGTGTGGGGAGCGATTGTGATTAGTGGCTTAATTTTCGCCTTAGCACATCTTAATTTATCAGAAGTTTTACCCTTGGCAACATTAGGAATTATTTTAGGAGTAGTTTATACGCGATCGCGCAATCTCCTTTCTTCTATGTTGCTTCACTGTCTTTGGAATAGTGGAACGCTTTTGAGTTTGTTCGTTTTAGGAAGCAGCACATAACCGAACGCTAAGATGAAAAGTTAGTCTGTTAAGTTTAGCCGCTTATCTGAACGTTAAATTTTAAGGTCTTCTAATATTAAGACAAGCCCAATCCTGACGCTTCCAAAAGGCAGCTACAACCCAACCATGCGCTTCAAGAACTTCCATCACAGATTTAGCTTGGTCTAATAATATACCGCTCAAAATCCCCCAACCTTTAGGCTTAATTAGCTTGTCAAATTGAGGAATCATCTCGGTTATCGTCTCTGCCAAAATATTACAAAAAAGACCGTCAACGCCTTCGGGAGTCATTTCTAGTATCTTTTCGATACTGCCTTCTTCGACGATCAAACGTTCGGGATCGATTTGATTGAGATCTCGATTTTCACGGGCCGCACCGACAGCGAGAGGATCGACATCAACCGCATAGACTTTAGGCATTCCCATAAGAATAGCTGCGATCGCCAGAATACCAGAACCGCAGCCAAGATCTGCGAGTACCTGTTCGCCGCCGGGATACATCGTTCGCATCTCCAACGATTCTAGACATAGCTGGGTAGTTAAATGGGTTCCCGTACCAAATGCGACCCCAGGATCGAGACGCAAAATGAGTCTTAGGGAATCTTCGGGAGGGGTTAACCAAGCGGGATAGACGAGAATGCGATCGCCAACTTCAGTTGGTTCCCAGTGTTGCTTCCAGCTACTCGCCCAATCCTCCTCGTCAATCAAGTGCCAGCGAGTTTGAGGCGGGGAAAGTTGCGAAATCAGGGCATCTTGGCGCAACCACAAAGAAAGCGCTGCTAAATCTAGCGCTTGCGCTTTCATTTGTGGCAAATAAGCCCGAATCAGATACGATTGCTCTTTGACTTCGGTTGCCGTTCCCGAACACCCAAACTTTTGTAACCGCCAAAAAACGGATTCTTCTAAATTTGGGTGACACAGGATTTGAATTTCCCACCAACTGTTTGACATAGGAGGATATGAAGTATTGGTTATCGATTGCTCTGCTCTTAGCTATTGTTCCCAAAACCAATACAAAACTCACAATCGACGAATCTTTTTATAGCTTGACCGTGTAAGCGTCTCGAATCCCATCGACTTTCGTAATTTGTGCGAGCAATCCATCTGGTAGCGGGTCATCTAGCTTAAGGCCATCACTGCATCGCCTCGGACGATTTTTCGTCCTACTTGCATACTGGCGATATTGACATTAAAACTTCCCAACAACGAACCAATTTTGCCGATTAGTCCCGGCATATCTCGGTGTAGGGTAAATAGCATATTATTGCTAGGTGGAACGTTCACAGGAAATTCATCGAGGTCGGTAATGCGGATTTCTCCATTACTCAATAAAGCACCCGTAACCGAATGTTCTCCCATCGATCCCTGGGCTTCTAAATGTAGCGAACCGGAATAATCCCGCACCGAAGCATCTTTGGTTTCGATAACACGAATGCCGCGTTCTTTAGCCTCAATGGCAGCATTAACATAATTAACTCGTTCGCGCAATGCTTGTGAGAGAAGACCTTTGAGAGAAGCTACAACGATGGGTTGACTGTTAATCTCCGCTAAATCGCCTTGCAAGCGAACGGTTAATCGTTCGATTCGTCCTCCTGCCAATTGGCCGACCAGAGTACCGAGGGTTTCTGCCAAGCGTAGATAGGGTCTGAGTTTTTCCATCACATCGGGAGTTAATCCGGGGATATTGACGGCGGAACGGGCAGGCAATCCCAGCAAAACGTCGCGAATTTGCTCTGCAACGTCGATCGCGACGTTAACCTGCGCCTCTTCGGTAGAAGCTCCCAAATGAGGCGTTAACACGACTTTGGAACCGAGTTCTCGCAATCTCGATTCTCCAAGCGGTTCTTGCTCGAATACGTCTAAGGCAGCCCCTGCAATTTTGCCTGTTTCTATGGCTTCAGCTAAAGCATTTTCATCGATAATGCCACCCCTCGAACAGTTGATAATTCGGGCGGTGGACTTCATTCTAGCCAGGGTTTTAGCATCGATCAGGTGGGTGGTTTCTGGGGTTTTGGGAATGTGTAGGGTTATATAATCGGCTTCTGAAAAGAGAAAATCTAAATCTACTAAGGTACAACCTAACCGATCTGCCCGTTCTTTGGAGATAAAAGGGTCGTAGGCGAGGATTTTCATGCCCATCGCTTTCGCAACGGTGGCTACATGAGAACCTATTTTGCCTAATCCGATGACTCCCAAGTTTTTTTTGTAAACTTCGGAACCGATATAGCTTTTGCGATCCCATTTGCCAGCTTTGATAGAGGTATTCGCATCGGGAATGTAGCGCGATAGGGATAGCATCATAGCTAAGGCGTGTTCGGCAGCGGCAATAGTATTGCCTTCGGGAGAGTTGACGACGATAATGCCTTGACGAGTTGCGGCTGGAACGTCGATATTATCTACACCTACGCCAGCCCTACCAATAATTTTAAGCTGCCCTCCTGCTTGGATAATTTCTTGAGTAACTCGCGTTCCCGAACGCAGCATTAGGGCATCGTATTCGGGAATAATTTTAATTAATTCTTCGACGGGTAGCCCCGTTTTGACATCTACTTGGGCAACTTGAGAGAGAATATCAATGCCTACTTGGTCGATGGAATCGGATACGAGAACTTTTGCCATAATTGCTCGGATAATTTTATCTTCTATAGTTTCGGTCATGCACCGCAGGTGCTTATTGTAACGGTAAAGGTAACGCGATGCTTTGAATTCTCAAAAAGATTTTCGGTTTTGGGGATTGGTGATTGGGGATTGGTGAATGGTGAATTGTGAATTGTGAATTGTGAAAACTTGCATCTATATTTTTACCCCTTACCCTTTACCCAAAAAAAATCCCAGTCCCCTTTAATACCAGGAATCAAACCACATTCGGTGGTGGAATTCTTCGTCATTAAGCGGTAAACCTAGATAAATAGGCAGCCAATAAGCAAAACCCCATAAAATTGCAAAGATAAGGCTAACTGCGATCGCCCTCCACCAACGATTATCGCTACATAACCAACGATCTATCCAATACGCGATCGCTAAAAATCCAAAAACAACGGCTCCTAAATAATAGTAAATAAAACTACAGCGATGTACCAACATCCAAGGCAGCCAGTTTGCCCCATAATTAAGCAGAATATAGAGCTTAATCCACAATTGAGAGTCATTTGTTCTATGAAATATAAATTTTTGCACGAGGGTTCCAATTAAGCAGAGAATTGCGATCGCGCTTAACCACCATAAAATCGGATTGCCCATGCCATGAACGTCATAGACAATTTTTGAGTTGGCAGAATTATTTGTTGTTTCGTAGAGATAGGCAACCGGACGAATCATTAATACCCAACTATACCAAGGAGAACAGTAAGGATGCACTTTCGCGTTATTGCCTAACTGTTGGTGAAACGTCCAGCTTTTTTGGTGTAATGCCCAAAATCCTCGATTGGGATAGAGTTGTAAGTGAGGAATCCAAATTAAGTAATAAACAACTGCTGGAATGATAGTTAAAGCAATTAGTAAAGGAATTATTTTAAGTTGAGTTAATTTCCGTACAAATGGTTGTATGGATATTTCTAAGCGATTTTGCCACCAACGAACCAGCCAAGCAGTTATACAAAGTAAATATATGCCTAATAAAAATCCTAATCCATACCATTTAACTGAAATAGTTGCGCCAAAGAAAATTCCAGCCAAAATTAGATATAGCCAGCGCAAAATAAATTTAGTATTTAATGCTAATAAAAAACACCATTGACCCAACAATCCCAAAAAAAACGATATAAATACTTAATAAGGCATAACGCGATTCTACTAAAAGCAATCCATCCGCAGAAGTTAATAATCCTGCGATGAAAGCATAGCTGCGACGATGGCTTAATTGATAAGCAATTCCAGCAACAATTAAAGGAACTGAAGAACCTGTTAGGGCATTCAGCCAACGGGAATCAAAAGCTGAATTTTGTCCTTGAAATATCCAACCTTGAACATTGCTAATCCAAATAGCAAAAGCAATTAAATATTTTCCTAGCGGAGGATGAACGTCAAAAAATGGAGTGTGAGTTAAATAATCTTTGGCATATTTAACATAATATACCTCATCAAATACCATGCGATTGAATCGCCCCAATCCCCAAAATCGTAAAGCTAATGAGGAGAAAAATAAGGTTGCGATCGCGATCCAAAACCAAGGAAGAGTTTGAAAAATTGAATGGATTTTTCGAGCGTTCATTCTCTTCTTTTTTTTGTATTCTTGTGGTTTGATTTATAATCTAAATACTTTTCACGATTTCAACTCATTAATACATTTTGCTTCTATTACCACAAAGTTTTCTATTTTGAACACAGAACAAACTTCCATTGCCTTTTCTAGAATTGGAATAGCATCTTGTTCTAATTTAGCTTGAGCTTCTTGTGTATAAGGTTGAAATTGTTGTAGCCAGCGATCGCTTAAAAAATCTGAGCTAAAAGAATTCTTGTCGAGCAAAAATAAATCGACATTATAAGTATTAATAAATTGTTTTACCTCTTCTAAATTAGAACTATAGTGAGCTTGGATAAGAGCGATAATTCTTTGACGTAACTGACCGTAGTAACCCCAGTGATAAGGAATTGAGTATTCTCTTCCGACTAAAATCGACCGCTGAGTAAAACTAGGTAAATTGCTATTTGTATCTTCTGCTAAGGAAGCAATAAGAATGTCTTTAGGTTGTTTTTGAAAAAATTCATAGAGTTCGGGATATTGTCCCGTGAAATATGCAGTAGTTGGGAATTTGTTTAATAAGCTAGGATAAAAAATAACAATTGAGATAATCAAAATTGAACCCAACAAAGTAATTATCGATTTAATTAAACCTGGATTTAGTGACCATTTTACCAGTGCATCCAAAATTAAAGTTAAGCTTATTCCAGTTGCCAAGGCAATAATAATCCGAAAACTATAGGCCGTATAACGATTGGGTAAATGTAGTTTAAATAAAAAAGCATGAGCGATCGCAAACATTACTAAAGAAACTAAGCTAAGCTGCAAAATCAGCCATATTTTCGGTTGAATTCGTTTAACTAAAGGAAATTGCTTTGGAAATTTATTATTATTGGCAAAAATAATCCAATAATAAGTGTTAAAGGAATGAGTGGATAGGTAGGAAATATTCCACTACGTCTACCTATAAACAAATATTGGTCGAGACTATTATAAAAAAACTCGCTGCGTCCCTCTGGTAAAAATTCCGGTAATTGTTTGGCTTGGCTAACACTAATAATTGGTGCAAATTCTGATTTTGTTACAGCATAAGGAAGCATCACTAGTAATGCTATTCCTAACCCCAATAAACAAAAACGATAATCTTGATAATTTTGCGATAAGTAAAAGCCTTTTTTCCATTTGATAAGTCGAATAATTAGAAGACCACTACAGAGGAAAACACTATGAGGATAGAACAATCCTGCTATAAAAATTATCGCAAAACAGGGCAATAGAGAATTTCGAGATAGATAATATAAAAAAGCTAGTAAAACTACATAAGCAATAGCTCTAGGAGTTGCAGAAGCAATATCATCTTTCATCCAAATATTTTGGTTAAAAACTAAAGTACAAATAAATGCTGTTCCTGGAATTGGGATAATTTCTAATGCTAAAGCAAAACAGTAAATAGTAGTAATTGAGGCAATAAAAACTGGTAAAATTTTATTAAAAATGAATGGATTAATTCCAAGCGCGATCGCACCTCGGTAAATTGTTTGATATCCAATCGGAGCAACCGATTGAAAATAATCAGCAATAAGATCGTTAGGAAATAACTCTGGATCGATAAATCGCATCATCCAAAAAACGTGCTGTCGCGCATCATCTTGCACGACATATTCGCTGCTAAATGCTTGCTGAAGTGCTAAAAAGCTATAGAAAAGAGAAAAAGTTAGGCTGAGAACAAACCAAAAAACAAGCTTTTTTTTGATATTTCTCGGTCGTTACTGCCAAAAAAATCGAGTAATTTAGCTAAATAAACTGAAATTTTATTCATGGTAGTCGATTTAGTTAGAACCCCGCAATATCGCACCCATCTCAGAATAATCTAATCTAGCGATGAAAAAACATCTCTTAGAATCCCCATCTTGAGAAAAGATGTATCACAATACAAGATAGTTACAAAACTTTAGAAATATTTAAGACTGGGGAACATCATGGCGACTGACGATCGCAAAAAACGAATAATGGAACATCTCGCAATGAGTTCGGATGCAATAAAATCGATTGCGCCGAAAAGCATTAGCAAACAAATTACTCTTGTAACTCCCGAAACTCCAACACCTACTCCAGAACCAATTCCTGTACCGACTTCAGTGAAGATAAGCGATGCGCGTAGCGGCAAAACCGATTGGTCTTTGCCGGCACTACGCGATCGCAAACGGCGGATTATGGAACACGTGAATCGTACTAGCGAAGATTTAGGAGATTTGTCTCAAGAAGAAAAAAAACGCAAACAACAAGTTCTCGATCATGTTCGTAAGAGTCAAAGTTAAGCGTTAGACTTTGGGGATTGGTGAATGGTTACTGGTAACTGGGATATCGAGAAAGATGACTTAAGTAAACAACGGCTATTCACCGATCGCTAAATTTGCTTAAAATATAATTGCAATTTAATTAAGTAAGTATAAGAAATCTTAAGCAAAGTTTATGGGAGAACATCTAAGCGAACTACTAGAATCGATAGCTGCTTTTTTTCGTAGCTTAAATATGCCAAAACCCATCGTTCAATGGGGACATCCAGTAATGATGGGAATTGTTGTTTTTGTAATGGGAAGTTATGTCGCCTATGCGGGATGGCGTAGCAGAATTACTAAAGATGGCGAAGTAGCTATGAAAAATCGTGCCGATCATCGCCAACTCGCTCCTTTAATGACACTATTTATTGCATTAGGTTATACAGGTGGAATTTTATCTTTGGTCATGCAAGAAAAACCAATTTTAGAAAGTTCTCATTTTTGGACGGGTTCGGTCGTGTTGATTTTGTTGACCATCAACGGGATTCTATCTGTAACTGGATTTGGTGGCGAGAAAAAAGAGCGATTTCGGACAATTCATGCCTATGTTGGTAGCAGCGCGATGATTTTACTCATTGCTCATGCCATATTCGGTTTAAATTTAGGATTTTCACTATAATTATCTTGATTTTGGCAGTTGACTTAACAGTTATTGCTCAGCTTGCTACTGAATTACTGTTTACTGTTTAGTGAATAAGCTTGTTTTCTTTGTTCGAGATAATCTCTGTGAAAAGTCCACTTGCCATTTTTCATAAACCCCCAATCTCTGAGCTTAAATCCTCGAAAAAATAACGTCCAGGCACCATCAGCCCCCTCTGCAATTTCTAATCGATGCAGAGATTTAGGAGAACTAATCCGAAAATGTCCAACACCTCGCCAGAATTTACCTTCTGGCGTAATCTCCCAGTAACCACCTTTTAAAATCAACGTTGCATACCACCAAGGATGATCGTGAAGGTCGTCGGGATCGCTCAGACAAATTTTGTGTATCATGAGATTAAATGGGAGATTTCGTGCCTGTTCGTCTTCAGCAACTTTATCTTTAAATAAAAGGTAATAGCGATACATATAAGGTTGCACATTATCGCGATCGTAGATAACGCGCATTCGCCCAAGCTTTTCTAGCAATTTTAGGAGCATTGTATAAGATTTACAATAAGATTTACCTCAAGATTAGCAAGAAAATCTAAAATCTGCCTTGTTCTTGAAAAGATCGTGCAGGCGGAGCGATCGCAATTAATCTGTAATCTAAGTAGGTAATAATTTAGGCGATCGCAGCTTATTTTAATAAACCCAATCGACTAACGCTTATTAGTAGTGGCGATAGAATCTAGTTGAAAAAACTTTGCATAACATTTGTTTCTCCAATAACTCGGTTTATTAGTAATGTCATTTGAGAAGTAACTCTCTTTTGTTAAGTTAGGGAAAAAAATATTTCTTAACAGGCGATCGCTATTCGTTTGTATGCTTCTCAATATCGTCTTTCCATCTCCCTGTTTTACGCGCCGCCTCTGACAAAAGATACTCAATTTGGGCGTTAATACTTCTTAATTCGTCAGCAGACCACTTTTCAAGCACCTCGTAAAGTTTGGGGTCTAAACGCAACAAAAATCGTTTTTTCTGACTCATTTATCAGGTATAGAGACTGCCAGTGTTAAGCACGGGCTGGGCATTTTGTTCCGAGGCTAAGACAACCAACAGATTATTAATCATAGTAGCTTTGCGTTCTTCATCTAAGTCGATAATCTGCTTTTCACTAATGCGTCTGAGTGCTTCATCGACCATTCCCACTGCACCTTCAACAATTTGCCGCCTTGCCTCGATAATGGCTCTAGCTTGTTGGCGACGCAGCATCATTTGGGCAATTTCTGGGGCATATGCAAGGTGAGAAAGTCTTGCTTCTATGACTTCTACTCCAGCAACGTTTAGTCGTGCCTGCAATTCGTGCTGAAGTGCTAGAACAATTTCATCGGGAACTCCACGCAGAGAAGGAATAGCAGACTCATCGGGTGCGTCATAAGCATAGCGATTTGCTAAGGCGCGAATTGCTGTTTCGCTTTGGATAGCAACAAATTCTTCGTAATCATAAATCTCAAATTCAGACTTGGCTGAGTCTACTACTCGCCACACCACCACAGATGCAATTTCGATGGGACTGCCGTGAGCATCGTTGACTTTAAGAATTTTACTGTTAAAGTTGCGAACCCTCAAAGATATTTTACGTTTGCGAGTAAAAGGATTAGTCCACCAGAAACCCGGTTCGCGCACGCTCCCTACATAATTGCCAAAAAATGTTAAGACTACTGCCTGGTTGGGTTCTACGACGAAAAAACCTGACAAGGATGGGATAACGACGACGATTAATAAAGCTGCTAAATACGCAACTATATCTGGGTCGGCAAGCTCGGAAAAAGCTCCTAATCTGAGGATTCCCAAGATATCTATCAATTTTTGGAGCGAAAACCCAAACTGCCAACCGCCCAGTATAGCTAGGGTGAGAACTACTGACAGCGCGACAAAACCGTTGACTTTAAACCCAGGTAATTCACTAATTCGCGACTCCATAATTGATTTTTAGTATTTAGAGTGTTTGTTATCAAAATGATATCACCATGATTTCAAAATCTGCAATCAATTTCTCAACCTATGGTTTTTGAGCCAAATAGATAAAGATTTTTGTTAACTTTCAACCCATTTATTAAATGCTCGTCAACAATTTGTCTAGCAACAAACTTGCGAATATTTTCTCTAGATCCTTAGCCAAGCTATTAATCGGTGAACGAGAGAAAGAGCGATCGCCCAACTAGCCTCCTTGATAAAAATTTTCCCAAGAATTGCCTCGGTTAAACCATGCCCTCCCGATAGCGCGATCGCAAGTATAATGCTACCTTGAAACAAGATAGAGCCTGCAACTAAAGCTAGTCCTAGCCACAACAGATGACCTTTCCAATCTTTCTGGCTAAATCGAGGTCGAATCGCGCTGATAAGGCATACTGCTAGCGTTCCTGCACCCATGAGCAAGCCCCAAGCAACAGATTCAAAAGTATGAGGATACTGACGAATTGCGTAACCATACAACTGAGTGACCAACCAAATTGTCATTGCTGCCGCGATCGCGCGATCGCGTTTCAACGTACTTCCTGCTACCACAGCCAATCCTACTAAAGGTGCGTGGGGATAGACAAAGCTGCTAGCACTCCCCACTGCAATAAGTAAAAATTGCCAGAAACGATTACGAGAAAGGTTTTCCCAAACAAGTAACCAATAATTTGCTCTATTTTGGTTTAAAGTTTGGCTATCTGCATCGGTGTAACTCATACAGCTTAGATTTGTTATCTTTGCCCATATAGTCTATCTTCAACGATAAAAACAATTTGGAGAAAAGTTTTTTTCAAAAATACATCGTAATTTACAAGGATCGCGATCGCACTAAACTTTCGCCAATTGTCCCAGAAAAGTCTTGAGGATTCGCATCTGCTCGAACAGCGCGGAACATCCCGAATCGACAAAGCCCCATCCCAAATGCTAACCGCATCAATAGCAAGGTTGGTACTTCTCGCAAAGATTTGATAAACCCGAATATACCAAACCGTAACAATCCTTCTGGTCGTGCCACCCCTTGCCAGATAGAATCCAGCCATGAGGGAAGCGTTTCTTGCGTCCAATCTGCTGTAATTACTTCTCCTTCCACCAATCCAGTCTCTGCTAACAGTTCACAAAAGCCTTCGATGCTAGAAAAAGCCGGATGCGACCATTGATCGAGCAGTTGTCGCATTATCTGGCGTTCCCACCAATTGAGCGGATGAATGCGATCGTCGCGCTGATTCCAATCTGCTACAACCAGAATACCGCCTGGTTTGAGGACTCGCAGGAGTTCTTTCGCAAACATTGCCTTATCCGGTATGTGAGGTCCGGCCTCGATCGACCAGACCACATCAAAGCTAGCATCGGGAAATGACAGTGCCATTGCATCATCAACTGCGAATTGTGCGTTTAGACCTTCGGGCGTTAGTTCCTGGGCGCGCTTCACTTGTTGGGGACTAATTGTAATTCCCGTCACGGCAAATCCATAATCTCGTGCCAAAATTCGGCTACTGCCGCCAATGCCACAACCCACATCCAAAACAGTCGTACCAGTCGCAAGGCGATCTAAATCACCCCAGCGCACCATTTCATGTACAAAATCATGTTTCGCTGCAATAAAGTCTTTCCGTTGTGGCGGCAAACCGTAGTGACCTAAATGAATATGTTCTCCCCAATAAAACTCCAGAATGCCGTCATTCGTCCATTGATCATAGGAATTAGCGACAGAATCTGAAGACTGGTACTTGCGGGCAGAAAGCAAATAAGCCACAATTCCAACAACCAACAACAGGAACAGAAAACCAATTGCAAAAATAAGATGTTCATCGTGCTTGAGTTTTTTATAGACTTACCGTAGATAAAATTTTCGCATCAATCTGAGCGATTCATTCTCTACGACGCTCGAACTGTTGACTCCTCAATTGTCTGGGCTTGAATCCCAAAAGACGAGCTACAAGATTCTTAATACCTCGAATCAGTTGCCTTGAGGGGAATTGAGCCTGTTGTTTGGTTTGGCTGGGAGCCGCATATTTAACAAAAGGATGAACTGCCGTGGGAATTTGTCCAGGGCGGTGAAGATATTGTTTTAGCATAATGATTCTTGGTTAATATTATGTTCTGTAGCAGAAACGATAAAATCAAGAAGTTTCTTTTTTATGTTGAATCAATCGCGACATCTTTTTTTTCGTGTCAAGAGAGTGGATTGAGGTAGGAATTCTGCCCATTCTTTGCATACTTGTTGGTACATCCAATCGTTCGATATGGGACATAATATCGCCAAACTCCGAATAGCACATATGAGTGTGTATTTGAGTTTGTGGTTTTGCGATCGCGCTAGCTAAACGAAACGCATCTACTGCCCATGATAAATAATCATTCCAGCGATCGTACTTCAATGGCAAACCTTCCCTCAATGCAGGTTCGTCTATCTGAATCATACTTGCACCAGCCGCTTCTAGATCGGCAACTTCTTCCCTCAATGCTAAAGCAATTTGAAAAGCTTGTTCGCTACGGGAAATATCGTTTCTAATATACGACCAATTAATCATCGTCACCGGCCCCGTTAACATCCCTTTGACGGGTTTTTCTGTCAGCGATCGCGCCACTTTAAACTCCCGTACTGTCATTGCACAGGTGCGAACTACATCTCCGTAAATAATCGGCGGACGTACATATCGACTACCATAGCTTTGCACCCATCCATGTTCGGTAAAAGCAAAACCTGCTAACTGCTGACCAAAAAATTCAACCATGTCGGTTCTTTCAAATTCTCCATGAACGAGGACATCTATGCCAATGTCTTCTTGGAATTTGATACAGTCGGCAATTTGTGCGTCAATAGCAGCTTGATACTCCTCTTTTTAGTCATTTCAAGTGCTGGAATTCCTTCTTTTCCTCGCGCCATCGCAAAGTATCTTTCTAATCCTTCAAACTGTTGAAATCTTTTAGGAATTAATCCCAATCGCACTGTCCAATCTAATACACGATCGTAGAGAGTAGCATCACCGATACCAATGCGAGCTATCCCTTCTTCTAATTGAGTTTTCCAATTTATTTCTTCTACTTCTCGGACAGTTTTTAGTAATAATTCTGCATCAATTTTTCTACTCCAAAAAGCCTCTAATGCTTTCTTAACTTCGCGGTTTTTTTCCGATACGAGGATATCCTAACGTTGCTGTTGAAATCTTCATAATTTTTTCCTAAAAAATTGACAAGACAGTTTGGTAGATTTTAAATGGCGATCG
>JAAUUT010000086.1 GCA_012031035.1 Candidatus Altimarinota bacterium
CCGAATTAACGCCCAAGGACATCATTACCTCTGTTCAATAAGTGAAAGCTTGTTGGATAAGTTTGGTGGTTGAGTTGGGAACCCCGCGCTATATTGCGATAGCAATTAGCGTCGGGAGGATGTCAGTCAATGACTTCGAGAAAAAAGGAATTATCAATCGTCCTTCTCGTCAGGCTATTATCGTGCGATCGCGAAATCTTTATGTATCCTAACTTTACTAAAGGTAAAAATTGTTTACACTTATTGTCACATTTTGATAGTTTTTTCTATCATAAGTTTTGATATATTTAACTATCAAAATAGTTGCAACGATCAAAACTTATGTCATTTCAGCTACAACCCTTGCCATATCCAACCGATGCCCTAGAACCTTACATCGATGCTCAAACGATGCAGATTCATCATGATTTCCATCATGGCGGCTATGTGAATAATCTCAATACGGCAATACAGTCTTATCCTGACCTACAAAATCAAAGCCTTGACGATCTAATTCGCAACTTAAACAACTTACCCGAAGAAGTCAGAAATGCAGTTCGTAATAATGGTGGCGGTCATTACAATCATTCGATTTTCTGGACGGTGATGGCTCCGAATAGTGGGGGCGAACCCACAGGTGAGATCGCGTCGGCAATCAACGAAACCTTTGGTGACTTTGAAAATTTTAAAACCCAGTTTAATGACGCGGGAGCAAAACGCTTTGGCAGTGGTTTTGTCTGGTTAGTTCGTAACACTAACGGTAAATTGGAGATTATTAGTACCCCCAATCAAGACTGTCCTTGGACAGATGGGCATTATCCAGTTATGTGTAACGATGTTTGGGAACACGCATATTATCTCAAATATCAAAATCGCCGTCCAGAATATCTAAAACAGTGGTGGAATACTGTTAACTGGAATGAAGTTAATAATCGCTTGGCTGCTTCTACTCGCTAGCAATTTGACCGTCTGACAGATTCCTAAGATTAATGTAGTGCGATCGCGCCCTTGATAGCTCGTCTCCAAGACCTAGCCTCCTGTAGATATCTGTTTGCCCGCACTACATTCCTAAGCTGAACGGCCATCGTAGTTTTTGATTATTTATCCCAATCTTAAAATGTTACAAAACTTCCTTAGCGATCGCGATAAATTCGGAGAGAGAGATAATGGATTTAAAGCTTTTTCTTTAGCTCTAATTACCTTTTTAATTTATGCCACGATTGGTTTTTGTCTGGCGAGTCTTGGGATTAATTTAATTTGGTGGCTAGCGATCGTACTACTTTATCACTGGTATTTATCTAAACTATGCGCTTGCAACCTTTTAACCTTAATCGTCATAGTTTCTCTCAATCTCGCAATTGTTTATATTATCCATCAAGCAAAACCCAGTTTATCTCTTTATAATTCTTTAGCGATCGCTTTTTTGGCTACTATCAATTCTCCACTAGCGATCAAATTAACGATCGAGTCTTGGGGACGAGTAGGAGCTATTACCTTCTCAACTGCTATTACCTGGCTGGGATTAATTTTTGGTTGGTTGCTACCCAATTATTCAGTCATAATTTAACAAAAGTTAAAATTTGAGTTAGTCTAGTTGAGATAGTTGCCTCAAGTCTATCTGTTCTGGCTAGCATGGACGAATCGGGTTCGGTTGAAAAAGTTAAAGTTAAGCATCAAATTTTATATCTACTCAAAATGAATGGGCAACAGCCAGCCGTGAATTTAGCCCAGCAGTTAGAGGTGTCACCAATGGCTATTCGTCAGCATTTACAAGCGCTTCAAGCCGAGCAGTTAGTTACTTATGTCGAACAACGTCAATTAGTAGGTCGTCCCCTCAAGTTTTGGCAGTTGACGGACAAGGCAATGGATATCTTTCCCGATCGCCACAATGATTTAACCCAAAGTTTACTCGAAGGAATTACTTCTGTATTTGGACAGTCTGGGTTAGAAGATTTAATAGCAGAACGCACCAAAAAACAAATAGAGACTTATTCTAATCGTATCGACCCCCAGGCTTCTTGGCAAGAAAAAGTAACGACCTTGGCTTGCATTCGTACCGAAGAAGGTTATATGGCAGAAGCGATTCAAGAGTCCTCAGATGTCTGGTTCCTCAGCGAAAATCATTGTTCGATTGCCACTGCTGCTAAAACCTGTTCGCTGTTTTGTCGTTCGGAATGGGAGGTGTTTCGGGAATTACTCGGTTCAGACGTTCATATCGAACGAGTAGAACATCTTTTAAATGGCGATCGCCGTTGTTCTTATCGCATTAGTGCTAAGCTTTCTCCATAGCATATTTCCAGCAAGGATCGCGAATATCGTTATCGTTATTAATTTTTAGGATTGAGCGCGTAATGCAGAAACGACCAATAAGCTACGATCGCGACGACTAAACGAATCCAGTCTAAAAGGTTTGAACTAGTTAGAAATTCTAGAGCGATCGCGTTATTTAATAGCGTAAATTCTGTAAAAATCAAGAATAAAACGGCAATTAAGCTAGCTAAGCCAATCCTTAAAAGATAGGGTTCAGAGCGAGAATTGGGAATGACATTTAAAACAATCGCACCGACAAAGACAAGGGAAACGACAATAAGCAGCAAGTAAATAGTCTGTTGCTCTATAGTGGCTATTATCTCCAAATTGGATAGTGCTGGCTCAATCGTCACTTTCCACAAAAATCGGCTCCTAAATATATTGATAAAAAGGTTAATACAGTAATTAAGACGATGGTTTCTAGACTCACATGGGGAATTCCTGTAGGGGTTCCTTAAGTAATTTTTGAGCTTGCTGTTGAGATTCAAGGGTAATGGACGCGATCGCTTCGGGATTCTCTGTGCGATGGTAAAAATCGATTAACTGGCGTAAAACCATCTGCAATCCTTGATAAGCCTCCATTCTAAAGTTAAGAGGCAGATTAGTATCGTTCATCGTTGTCAAAGTCTGACGATAAGCCTCGATTAAGTAACTTTCTGCACGTTGACTCAGTTTCATTGCTTCATAGCAATCTGCAAGATTATTACAAGTAATGACATAGAGATGAATTGTTTCTGGATTGCACTTTTGCTCGCAAGCTTGTTGCCATAAATTTTCAGCAATGGCGATCGCCCGATCGTAAGATGCTTTTGCTTCTTCAATCGAACCTATTTTCATTTTGCTATTTCCTTCTTTGGTGTACTGTTGCCAAATCGGGTCGGGTTGTTTGTCGCTATTTTTGGCACTTGACATGGATTATTCAGTGCTAATGAGATCTAATTTGACGATGGCGAGTTTGAGCGATCGCCACTTGCATTAAACAACTTTAAGGTCTGATGGCAAACCTGTTTGAGTTTATTGCTTCCTTCTGGCGTGGGTAAAATCATGCCAGTCAATTCCCAATTCCTCAAGGTTGAAAGCCGCCATTGCTGTCCTCGACAGTCATGTCCCGATAGCTCAATACCGATGGCTCGTAATTGTTGGGTTAACGTCTCTCTTTTAAGTTGGATGAGCATGAGAATACAGCAACTATTACAAGCGCGATCGCGTCTGAGAAAATGAAAGCTGATATCCAGTGAATCGGGGTCTATAAATTTTTCCGTTTCTGAATTTTTAATCCAGGGATTGAGATCTGCCAAGGTATCGGGAAATTCAGATTTAAACAAATTGACGATGGTGGCAATTTTGCTGACCATCTCAATGCTAGTTGCTTGTTCGGCTGCATTCACCTGTCGTACTCCCGTGTTTAGTTGAAATCGCGATGAAAATCTTTTTCTTTTATCCTTAGTTGCATCGCTCGCTGAGTTTCTTCCCAGCGGTTACGCAGGATTCCTGATACCTTCTCTAAGTTAATTTCAGACAAGGCTCTTTTTGGCTTTTTGTTAGTTGTGTCTATCATTTATCTCAAAATTTTGCAGAGATTTTTTGCAATTAATTACAACTTACTCCATCTAATCAATCAAACATTTTATTGATTTATAGCCAGATGGAGCGAGCAAAACAGTCTCGGAAACTGTTTTGCTCGAAGTCCCTCAAGTTAAGAAGCTGACAAAAATAATATAGCAATCTTTCTTGATTATTGCAAATATTTTGCAGTAATATTAAGCCATTGGCAAAACCGAAATAGGAGAAAGTTTTTACATGAATACCTATGCTCAAGAATTGAGAGCCACAGCTAAAGCAATGATTGCTCCTGGAAAAGGGATTCTGGCAATGGATGAAAGCAACCATACGTGTCACAAACGGTTTGAGAAGTTGGGGATCGATAAAACTGTCGAGCAACGACAGGCTTATCGAGAACTGCTTCTGACAACGCCAGGATTAAACGAGTATATTAGCGGTGCTATTCTCTACGATGAAACGATTCGGCAATTTACTCGCAAGGAAGTTCCTTTTACAAAAGTAATGGCAGATTCGGGCATCCTTATCGGTATCAAGGTAGATACCGGAGCAAAAGATCTAGCTGGTCATCATGGAGAGAAAGTCACTGAAGGGTTAGATAGTTTGCGCGATCGCATTGCCGAATATTACGGGATGGGCGCTCGCTTTGCCAAGTGGCGAGCAGTAATTACCATCGGTGAAGACATTCCAAGTTGGGCTTGTATCGAAGGCAATGCTCATGCCCTAGCTCGTTATGCGGCTTTGTGTCAAGAGGGAGGATTAGTACCTATTGTCGAACCGGAAGTCCTCATCGATGGCAACCATTCGCTGGAACGCTGCTACACAGTGACTGAGGAAACGCTGCGTACAGTTTTTGACCAACTATTCTGTCAAAAGGTTGCCTTTGACCAAATGATACTTAAACCTAGCATGGTGATATCTGGTTTAGCTTGTCCTATTCAAGCAAATGTCGAGCAAGTCGCCGATGCAACAGTTCGATGTTTGCTCGATAATGTCCCTGCATCAGTGGCAGGAATTGCCTTTCTTTCTGGCGGACAGAGTAACGAACGCGCTTCGGAACACTTGAATGCGATGAACGTTAAATACAAGTCTCAATGTCCGTGGTCGATTACTTTCTCCTATGCACGAGCAATTCAACAACCTGCCCTCGAACACTGGCGCGGAAATGATGCTAATGTTGCGGCTGCTCAACAACTGCTCTTGCATCGGGCGAAGTGCAACAGTGCTGCTAGTTTGGGTCAGTATTCGGCTGAGATGGAGAAGACACCTGTGTTGGTTTAACCGAATCAAAAATTTTGTTTTCTTGGAGGTAGAGATAAGATAGGTTGCTTTTACACCACAATATTTTCTACCTCTTTTCTCTGTTGCTAGTAATTCTTAACTATACTAAGATTTAATTTTAAACAAGCGAGATGATTATGAGGAGTCGTAAAAGCGAAATTTGGACGAATTTAGGAGCTTGCCTTTTCTTAAGTGCTGCTTCAGTAGCGATCGCATTTCAGATTAACCTTAACCACGTACAAGCAAACGAGCAACCGACTACTTCAATCACCCAAAGCGCACAAGAGAGTCAGGAAGCCCCAGCATTTCAAGATAAGCTTACTGGAGCCGACTTAGTAAATGCTTTACGCAGTGGCGGTTACATTATTTATTTTAGGCACGCCCAAACCGAAAAAGATTATGCAGACCAAGTTAGTGCAAAGATGGGCGATTGCTCTACCCAGCGTATGTTGAGCGAAATGGGATGGCAACAGGCGAGGGAAATCGGTAAAGCTTTTGAGGATTTGCAGATCCCTGTCGGTCAAGTTTATTCGAGCGAGTATTGTCGTGCTTGGCAGACGGCAGATTTAGCCTTTGGTCGCTACGAGAAAAATCCGGGTTTAAATTTTGCGTCTGCTGAAGATTACACTGAAGCTCAGGTCAAACAAATGCGAGATGCTGTGATGCCAATGTTAACTGCTATGCCAGCAAATGTAACTAATACAGTAATCGTAGGTCACGATGATGTCTTCGAGGCAGCAACGGGAATTTATCCAGAACCTCAAGGCGTAGCATATATCCTCAAACCTGACGGTCAAGGCAGTTTTGAAATTATCGCTAATATGCTTCCCGACGAATGGGCAAAATTATCAAGTCCGTAATCGAGCGAATTCCTAGCAAAACCTAACTGTGCGATCGCGATTACCTTATTCAATAATCATTCTAAGCGTTTTGGATTTGTTTATTGCAAAATCTGAGTATAGATATGTATGGTTCCTGCGATCGCCAAGACAATTAAACAAATAGAAACTATCAAAAGTTTGTATAAAAAAATGGTTTGTTTCTGTAATTTTCGCATTTGCTGCGAAATGATATCGAGTTTAATTTGTGTATTGGTGTTTTGAGCCATTGAAAATCTTTCTTCTTTGTCTTTGTCAGAAATTATTTTTATTTCTTTTTTAAGCTTTTCAACCGTTTCAACTTGTGCTTCAAGCATATTTTTTAATTGTCCTATTTCACTTAATTCAGTTTTTAATCTAGGAATTTTACTGATGTATTTTTCAATTAAATCGGGCCCAAGCTGAAAATAGCCCATATGAGCATAGCGAATTGCACTTATGATTTCTCTTGCTGGAGTTGTCTTTAATAGATAGCCTTTTACTCCCATCTGCAAAGCACTTTGAAAATTTTGTTCGTCATCGAAATTAGTAAACATTAAAACCTTGGTTGAGACAAAGCTTTCACAAATAATCTTCGTAGCCTCCAACCCATTAATTATTGGCATTTCAATATCCATTAATGCTAGATCGGGCTTAAGCTCTTCTACCTGTTGTATTGCTTCTTGACCATTACAAGCAAAGCCAACTATTTCTATCTCTGGTTCAGTTTCCAAGTAACTTTCCAAAGTTTTGTGAATGGTTTTTTGGTCGTCAACTATGAGAATACGAATCATACAACTAACTCAAACAAAAGTGAGTAATAAGTTTTAGGGGTTTAATGTATTTTTTTTAACAACTGTAACTAACTTAATTATTCTAAGATTGTACTTTAATTATCAAGAAAGTGACAGAATAAAAATATCATCAGGAAAACTAAATCACTGTCAGCTTTACTACAATTAAGGAAAATCAATCCTTTAAAAATATTGTTTTTTAGGTAGAGCGTTTTTTCTTCTCCTTGAAAAAAATAATTTAAGTAAAAAATAATTAATTAAGTACGAAAAGTAAAAAATACCAATTGCTATATTATCTTTGTTGCTTCCGATCCTTATGTTTTGAGCCATGCTGTATTTTTATTTAAAAAAAAACTGGCAAATCTTTCTATCGATAATTTCAATAAAGGATGCAAATTTACTTTTGATTGGTTACTCGAAGACCATCTCGACGAACTCGCCCGCACCATTACTCAAGAATGCGGTAAAGTAGTTGTGGATGCTATACTCTGTCATCCTTAATTATCCGCGCCATTAGCTTTGTCGAATCGAGTCGCGATCGCATAATTTTTCCTATCCAATAGTAGTGGGGCTAAATAGTTGGGAAAAGAGTTACAGCGTCAACTGAAAGCGGGAAATGTATTCAAACTTGTAGTTTACTGGCGATCGCGATCGGCACTGAGCATTTCGATTTGATGAGATAATCTTTATCATGACTCAGACCACGAAATTTTTTCAATTTGAAGCTGACTTTGTAGACTCTCTTCGCTGTATTCCCATGCAAGTGCGTCTCAAACTCGATACTTGTGGTATTAAGCTAAAATTACCGCAGTGGAATCGTTTTAGCATCCAAGATCGCGAAATTTTAGTCGATCTGCCTTGTGAAACCGAATCCCAAAAGCAGAATTACAAAGAACTGTTGCAGCGATTAGTTCTTCAATATACGGGTGAGGAGGCAACAGAACTCGCGATCGATCCAAATCCCGCCTGGAAAATACTAACGCGATCGCGCCTAGCGTTGAAGAAAAAGCTAAAGAAATCGGCATTACAATTACTCAGCAGCAGTGGGCAAGCTTATCTCCAGAACAGCGATTTGCCCTGATTAAACTCAGTCGTTCTAACCACGAAAATCAAAACTTTTTACCTGCGCTTAAAGAGTTTAATCTATTACAGAAATGATGAATTATGAATGACAAGTTAAGCATTCATTCTCCTCTTATCCTTTATATCCTTACTTTTCTGTAGCAATCTTAAATAAGAACGAGATTAGCTTGGATTTTCTTCGTCTTGTAAAAAATTATTTTTCTCATTAGAAATATAAGCAGATTTCAGGGGAAAAGGAATTTTTATTTCTTGTTTCTTATAAGTTTTATGCAATTGTTTGAGGAATTCATGTTTGATTTTTAAATGATCGAAATATTCCTGTTCTCTAATCTTTAAAAAAACTCTGAAATTAATACTGAAATAATCAAACTTATCATATCTAATAAAAGGTTTATAATCGGGAATATTATCTGAAAAATTTTGTATTGTTTCTTTAGCTACTTGAATTGTTACTGTTTCTACTGTTTCTAAGTCGCTATCATAACTAACACCTACTTCAATAGGAATTAACATATCTTTATCGGGTAAGCTATAATTCTTAAAGCTGGACGAGAGAATTTTAGAGTTAGGAATTACTAAAAAATTATTAGTTATTTCTTGAATTACCGTATACTTTAGCTCGACATCAACAACGTAGCCAGATTCCCCCGTTTTTAACTCGATATAATCGCCTGGCTTAACTTTTTTTGAGGTAATAATGTTAATCCCAGACATGAGATTGGCTAGAGTAGATTGCAGCGCTAAACCGAGAGAAACGCCACCAACTCCAAAAGCAGTTAAAAGAGGCGTGATAGCCACTCCAATTGATTGAAGTGCAATCAAAATACCAAGACTAAAAATGACAACATTGATTAAAAAGGCAAATAAAGTAGTAAGCGGAGAAAATCCATCATCCCTAGTGGTATAGAGCCTCAGTAATTTAACTAACAACCTAGAGACAACTATCGTACAAGACATCAAAAAGCTTACTATTAAGACTTTTTTAATGAGAATAATTACGTTTGCATTAAAAGGCAGAATAGGTAATGAAAAATAGATTCCTGCAAAAACAAACCAGAAAAAACCGATTCCTTGAAAGGAGTCTAAGAAAATATTGTCAAATTTCCAATTCGTTTTTTGAGCGATTTTTTTAAGTCTTGTGATGACTTGTCTTTCAAATAGCCATCCCAGAAGCAAACTCCCTAAAAGAATGAGTAAGGGAATAATTAATTGGCGCAGATTGAAAAAATTATTCATGCGATCGCATATCTCTATGCTTTCGATTGTAATGACTTTTCCCAACTAGAGATCGAAAGGATTTTGTGAATCTTTAGATTTCCACTCAACGGATGAATCGGCCGCTTTAGGTGTTGTCGCCGACTCATTTTGCGAGTAGATTAACGATAGTTGTCGGGGTTTGTTATCGCGTTTATCTTCGTTCCCTCGTCTGCGTTCGGAGGTTCTTTCATCGCTGGTATCTTCGGTAATCACTTCGTAGAGAACCGCTAATTTATTGCGATCGCTTCCTTTTCTTAATACTCTACCCAATCGTTGCACGTATTCTCGCGTCGAACCCGTTCCCGATAAAATAATAGCGATACGTGCATCGGGTACGTCAACGCCTTCGTTGAGAACGTGAGAAGTGACTAAAGTTTTATAAAATCCCTCCCGAAAGCGAGTCAAAATTTCGTGGCGTTCCTTCACGGGTGTTTGATGGGTGATTGCAGGAATAAGAAATTCTTGAGAGATGCGGTAAACCGTTGCATTATCGTTAGTAAAAATCAGAATCGATTCTGGATAATGTTCGCAGATTAACTCTGTTAAGACTCGCAATTTTGCATCAGTCCCCGCCGCAATTTCTTTTGCTTCCCGATGCGATAGCATTGCACGCCTTCCGCCATTCGTTCTCGCACTCGCTTGTACAAAAAGTTGCCAACCGTTGAGACTGCTAAGAGAGATATTTGACTGACGTAAGAAATCATTGCGAATTTTTATAGCTTTGTCGTATCTTTCGCGTTCTTTTTGCGATAATTTAACTTTAATCTGGACGATCTTGTGTTTTGCTAAAGCACCTCCAGAAAGATCTTCTGGCGTTTTGCGATAGACGACAGGCCCGATAAGCGAATCTAACTCTGCATGAGTGCCATCGGTTCGATCTGGAGTAGCCGTTAGTCCCAAACGATAAGGCGCGATCGCATCTTCTGCAATTCTACGAAAAAAATCTGTCGGTAAATGATGGCATTCGTCAAAGATTAAAAGTGCATAGCGATCGCCCAACGCTTCCGAATGAATCGCCGCGCTATTATAAGTAGCAATTAGGATGGGCGTGCGATCGTGCGATCCTCCTCCCAACAATCCCACCTCAACATCGGGAAACGCCGCCTTAATTTGAGCGTACCATTGGTGCATCAAATCTAACGTAGGAACGAGAACTAGCGTCGTGCGAGGAGTTGCTTGCATGGCAAGTTGCGCCAAATAGGTTTTTCCCGCCGCTGTCGGAAGGACGACAACCCCTTTTCTTCCCGCTTGTTTCCATGCGTCTAACGCTTCTTGTTGGTGGGGATAGGGTTCTCTTTCAAAACTAGCAATGAGTTCGAGAGGCAAAAATTCTTTGGCTTCGTCGAGAAATTCTATCCCCGTTGCTTGTAACATTTCTATCAAAGGACGATAGTGAATTGCCCTGACGCGAAATTTTTCAATGCGATCGTCCCAAGTTGCAAAATCGAGCCACTCTTTCCCTTTTGGGGGTGGATGTAGGATTAAAGTACCGCGATCGTATTTTAATTTGGGGATACGGGCCATAGAAGAGTGGGGGGAGTAGGGGAGTGGGGGAGTAGGGGAGTGGGAAGCGAATTGTCAATCCCTAACCCTCAATGAAACTTAAAAACTGAGGTAAAAGATTTTAATTGTAATTTGTGGTGCAACTGCTACAGGAAAATCGGGTTTAGCCTTGCAATTAGCCCAAAGATTAAATTCAATAATTATTAGCGCCGATTCTCGCCAAGTGTATCGGGAATTCGACATCGGTACGGCAAAACCCTCGATCGCAGAACAAAAATTAATCCCTCATTATCTTATCGATATCTGCGAACCAACTGAAACTCTCACGCTGGCACAGTATCAAGAAAAAGCAAAAACAATAATTAGTCAGTTCACCCCCCTCTGTCCCCCCTTGGCAAGGGGGATGAAAGGGGGGTCAGAGTCTCCCTTGTCGAACAAAGAACTCGCCCTACTAGTCGGTGGGACGGGATTGTATATTAAATCGATTGTTAAAGGATTAAAAATTCCGAGGGTGTCGCCGCAACCCGAATTGCGATCGCAATTGCAATCTCTCGGACAAAAACAACTGTATGCTATGTTGTGTCAAGTCGATGCGATCGCCGCTCAAAAAATTCATTCTAACGATGAAGTTAGAACCCTTAGAGCATTAGAAGTATTTTACGTCACCGGAAAACCAATTTCCCAGCAACAAGGTGAAAATCCTCCCGATTATCCAATTCTACAAATTGTTTAGATGGCGAGACAGACGCGATCGAACGACGAATCGAACGACGAACCGAACAAATGATAAAAGCAGGATTAGTCGAAGAAGTTGCTAGATTAGGACAAAAATATGGTTGGGATTTGCCACTTTTAGAAACGTTGGGCTATCAAGAAATTAAACAACATCTTGCAGGTAATATTTCTCTAACACAAGCACAAGATTTAATCGTTTTACATACCCGTCAATTTGCCAAACGCCAGCGAACTTGGTTTCGCGCTTATCCTGAAATTGAATGGTTTGACCTCAATTCTCCCGATTTACTTGAAAAAGTTTGGCAACGCCTGCAAGAATTCCTAGATGAATACGGAAAATAACCCCTAACGCCGAGCGGAGATTGCCAGAAAAGATAGTACACTGAGTAAATAGAAGTAGTTGTAAACATCTATTAAAAACCTCAAGCCTTTGTAGCATCTTTGCAATGACCGCAACCTTACCGACTCTGCCAACGCAATACGAACCCAAAGCAACAGAAGCCAAATGGCAGCAATTCTGGGAAGAACGTCAAGTTTTTAAAGCTAATCCCGATCTAGGCGGTGAAACTTATTGCATCGTCATTCCGCCACCCAACGTCACGGGAAGCCTTCACATGGGACACGCTTTTGAGAGTGCCCTAATTGATACGTTAATCCGCTTCCACAGAATGCTTGGAAAAAATACGCTTTGGTTGCCAGGAACCGATCATGCTAGTATTGCGGTCAGTACGATTCTCGACAATCAACTCAAAGCAGAAGGTAAAAGCCGCTACGATCTAGGACGGGAAAAGTATCTCGATCGCGCTTGGCAATGGAAAGCAGAATCAGGAGGAACTATCGTCAACCAACTACGAAGGCTAGGGGTTTCAGTAGATTGGTCGCGCGAACGGTTTACGATGGATGAAGGCTTATCCAAAGCAGTTCGAGAAGCCTTTGTTCGACTCTACGAAGAAGGATTAATTTATCGCGGCAATTATTTAGTTAATTGGTGTCCCGAATCTCAATCGGCGGTATCGGATTTAGAAGTAGATAAGAAAGAAGTAGACGGGCATTTGTGGCATTTTCGCTATCCCCTCACCGATGGGACGGGTTATGTCGAAGTAGCAACCACTCGCCCCGAAACGATGCTAGGAGATACAGCAGTCGCCGTCAATCCCAACGATACGCGCTACCAAAGTTTTATTGGGAAAACAGTAACGCTGCCGATTATGGGGCGAGAAATCCCCATTATTGCAGACGAACTGGTCGATCGCGAATTTGGAACGGGTTGCGTCAAAGTAACGCCCGCGCACGATCTTAATGACTTTGAAATGGGCAATCGTCACAATTTGCCGTTTATAAATATTCTGAACAAAGACGGCACACTCAACGAAAATGCAGGCGATTTCGCCCTTCAAGACCGCTTCGTCGCCCGCAAAAATGTCGTTAGACGGTTAGAAGAAGAGGGATATTTAGTCAAGATAGAATCCTATCGCCATACCGTCCCTTGTAGCGATCGCGGTAAGTTACCGTCGAACCACTTTTATCAACTCAATGGTTTGTCAAAATCGAATCCCTCGCGCAAAAAGCTTTACAGTCTCTCGACGAACACAACTCGCCGCAATTCGTCCCCGAACGCTGGACGAAAGTTTATCGCGATTGGTTAGTTAAACTAAAAGACTGGTGCATCTCCCGTCAGTTGTGGTGGGGGCATCAAATTCCTGCGTGGTATGTCGTCAGCGAAACTAACGGCGCGATCGAAGATCATACGCCTTTCATAGTTGCTTATAACGAGGAAGAAGCACAAGAAAAAGCCAAGCAACAATACGGCGCAAATATTCAACTAGAACAAGATCCCGACGTTTTAGATACTTGGTTTTCTTCGGGATTGTGGCCTTTCTCGACGATGGGATGGCCCGAAGAAACGACCGATTTAAAAACCTATTATCCTACCAGCGTCTTAGTAACGGGATTTGATATCATCTTCTTTTGGGTGGCGCGGATGACCATGCTGGCGGGTCACTTTACCAACCAAATGCCGTTTAAGGATGTTTACATTCACGGTTTGGTTTTGGATGAAAACGGTCAAAAGCAATCAAAATCCAAAGGAAACGGCATTGACCCTTTGTTAATGATCGAGAAATATGGAACCGATGCCTTACGCTACACCTTGATTAGTAAAGTAGCAGGCGCGGGACAAGATATTACCTTCGATTACAATCGCACTAACGATACCTCAGAGTCGGTAGAAGCTTCTCGAAACTTTGCAAATAAGCTGTGGAATGCCGCCCGCTTCGCGATGATGAACTTAGACGGCAAAACGCCCCAACAATTGGGCAAACCCGCACCAGAGACGTTAGAATTGTGCGATCGCTGGATTCTCTCGCGCTTCCATCAAGTCGTCCGACAAACCAGAGAACGCATCCAAACCTACGGGTTAGGGGAAGCAGCACAAGGACTCTACGAGTTCATCTGGGGCGATTTTTGCGATTGGTATATCGAACTTGCTAAAACGCGACTCTGGAAAGACGCTCAATCTAGTTCTCGTTTAGTTGCCCAACAAACCCTAGCTTATGTCCTCGAAGGAATCCTCAAGCTACTGCATCCCTTCATGCCTCATATTACCGAAGAAATTTGGCAGACGCTAACTCAAGCAACCGACGAAGTGCTTGCCCTACAAGCATATCCTGAAGTCGATCAAGGCGCGATCGCCCCAGACTTAGAGAGAGCTTTTGAACTGCTATTCGGCACTATTCGCACCATTCGCAACTTGCGAGCAACCCTAGAGATTAAACAAGGTGCTAAAGTATCGGTAATTCTTCAAACCGAAAGCGAAGAAGAACGTTCTATTCTAGGATCGGGTAAAACTTATATTCAAACGCTCGCTAAAGTCGAACAATTAACAATTACACCAACGCTAACCGAGGAGATCGGACAAGTTATTGCTGGTGTTTTTGGCACTGTTCAAATCCTAATTCCCCTAACCGGAATTGTTGATGTAGAAGCGCTTTATACCAAACTAGAAAAAAACTTAAGTAAAGTAGAAGGAGAAATAAAAACTCTAACAGATCGTTTAAACAATCCAAGCTTTGTTAATAAAGCTCGCCCTGAAGTAGTTGAAGGAGCAAGAGAAGCTTTAGCAGAAGCTCAAAAACAAGCTGAAATTCTGCGAGAGCGCTTGCAACATCTGAAAGGACTTTAATGTCATACTTGTCAGTTGTCCGTTATTTTTCATCAATTAGGCGTAATTTTTTACGTCTTTTCATGACTCCTGACCAATAGGTTATGTTATACCTAGCTCAAGTCAATAAAAATCTAACATCAGGTGCAATCGAACTTCAGGTATTGGCTCGCCAGCGATCCGATCATATTTGGGAGATCGATGCCTCTGAGGTATTACCTATTGGCAAAGAAAATAATTTGTGTGAAGCTTTATTAGTGTTAGTTGAACTAGATGAAAATAAGCAAATTGTTGAGATTAAAAATGCAAAAGATTGGGTGATTAATTTACTTCAACAATATTTAAGTATTAGTTCTATTACTCCAGAATTCGTTAGAGAAGAACAAGCTAGGATCGAGGAGTGGCGGCAGGAAATAACGGCTCAAAGTTTAGACTTAACTCGTCGCTATTTAGAAGTAGAAACTCAACGAGAACAAATTCAAGAATTAGAAGCTGCTCTTAAATTAGAAAAAGAAAAACTTGAAATTCGTTGGCAAGAAATTCAAGAGATAGAAAATGCTCTCAAACAAGAAAGAAATCAGAACAATTTCATGGGCTAATACCTTGTAGGGGAGTAGGGGAGTAAAGGTGTAGGGGAGATAAAAAATTTAAGAACAAATAGCAGATTTCCCAGTCCTCAATCACCAGTCCCCAATCCCCGATCGCCTATTAAGTAACAACCACTTGAAGCATTTCTTCGGGGGTGAGATAAGGATATACAACTTGTCCGTCGCGGAACCAAATAATACGCTGACAATGCCGCGCGACTTCGTGTTCGTGAGTTACCATGACAATTGTGATGCCGCTAGTATGAAGTTCGTCAAAAATATTTAAAACTTCGCGAGTTGTTTGAGAGTCGAGCGCGCCCGTAGGTTCGTCTGCTAGTAATAAAAGAGGATTATTAACAATTGCGCGGGCGATCGCAACTCTTTGTTGTTGTCCCCCAGAGAGTTGATTGGGTTTGTTGTTGAGTCGATTTTCTAACCCAACTCGCGTTAAAGCTTCGACAGCGCGATCGCGTCTTTGGGTTTGAGAAATTCCCGCATAAACCATGGGCAGCATAACATTTTCTAATGCTGTCATCTGAGACAATAAATGAAATTGCTGAAAGACAAAGCCAATTTTGCGATTGCGAATGGTAGCTAATTCAGTATCTGGAAGCTTCGAGACATCTAAGTTATCGAGATAGTAGCGTCCTGACGAGGGGCGATCGAGACAGCCGATAATATTCATCATGGTTGATTTCCCCGATCCCGATGCGCCCATAATCGCGCAGTATTCTCCTTTCTCGACAATTAAATTCACCTCAGAAAGGGCGCGAACTTCTGTTTCCCCAGCGCCATAAATTTTAAAGATTTCTTCTAAACGAATAATGACGGGATGGTAATCTTGGGAAGTTTTTTGAGGGAGACTCTCGAAAGTCATATTCGCGCTTGTTGAGCTAATGGTTTCTCTCCCATTTTGACACTCTCTACAGTGAAATGAGTTGATAGCGTCGTTTGAATTCTTTTTGTTGCTGATTGTGATCTACGATAGGTTGGGGATAGCCACAACGTTCGCGCTCTAGAGGAGGAATTTTTCCCGTCACTAATTCTGCGGTATCAATCGAACTCAATTCGGGCAACCATTGTCGTATATATTCTCCTTCTGGGTCAAATTTTTGCGCTTGAGAGGCGGGATTAAATATTCGTAACGGTTTGGGATCCATGCCAGAAGAAGTACTCCACTGCCAACCGCCGTTATTTGCAGATAAATCGCCATCGTATAGCTTCTGCATGAAGTATTTTTCTCCCAACTGTCCGTTAACGAACAAATCTTTGGTTAGGAAACTAGCAACGATCATGCGACAGCGATTGTGCATCCATCCCGTTTCATTCATTTGTCTCATTGCCGCATCGACGATAGGATAGCCCGTTTTTCCTTCGCACCACGCTTGAAAATATTTTTCGTTATTGTCCCAAGGAAAGTTTTTAAAAATTTCTCGATAGGAACCTTCTGCCAATTCTGGGAAAAAATACATGCAGTGTTGATAAAATTCTCGCCAAGCTAATTCTTGTTGCCAAGCTTTAATGCCGCCGCGCACTTCATCGCTGCGACAATTTTCGTAGGCTTCTATCGTTGCCTGCCAAACGGTACGAATGCCGATCGCGCCAAATTTGAGTGCGGCGCTGAGTCGAGAGGTCCCATCCACCCCAGGAAAGTTTCTTTGTTCTTGATAATCGGTAATTGCCTGGTCGCAAAATTCATCTAATCTTTCGCGCGCGGCGGTTTCTCCTGGAGTTAAAAGTAAGGGATTGTCCCAAATAAATCCTAAATCTTTTGCGGTTGGTAAGTCGATCGCGCCTGCTTTTTTCGCGATCTCATTTTCTTCTTCACTTAAACCCTTGACATTTTCTAGCTTTTGTGTTGAATTTTCTTTGGTTTGTTGAATCCAATTTCTCCAAAACGGCGTATAAACGGTATAAACTTTATTCGATTGCGTGACAATTGTTCCGGGTGCGTGTAATAGCTGATCCCAAAAACTTTCGGCTGCAATTCCTTTTTCTTTGAGCGTTTCTACTACTTTTCGATCGCGCTCTTTTGCGTAAGGTTCTACATCTAAATTCCTGAAAACCGCTTGTACTTTTAATGCCTCTGCCAAAGCAGGAATTGCTTGCTGGGGTTCGCCTTGAAGAATTATTAATTGACTGCCTGCTTTTAAATATTGTTGCTGTAGTTCTTGCAAGCAACCTATCATATAAGTTACTCGTGCAGGTGCGATCGCGTCACCTGTTAATATATTGCGATCGAGACAAAATACCCCAACTATTCTATTACTTCTCTGACGAGCAGCAGTAAGCCCTATATTGTCAGAAATTCGTAAATCGCGACGATGCCAGAAAAGAATGAGATCGGACATAAATTTTAGGATTAATTAATCACTTAAGAAAAAGAGGGCAGCGCCAAAGGCGATTTCGAGCCTCATTTCAACTAGTATTTCTATACTATACGATCGCAACCTAGTTGACGAAAAAATCAACTAATCGTACACTGTTACTAAAGAGATCGAGATAATTTAAGTTTTTCGACAAAATAGGCATTAACGAAGAGAAAAAGATGAGTGCAGCAGTCGTGCCGAAGGTGCTGGAGTCGTGTACCTTAATTTACGTGGAAATAGACGAAAATTCTAATAAAGTGTGGAAAGGAAGCGTCCTCGAAGATGGTTCGTTCCTCGCTCAATGGGGTAGAGTAGGAAGTCAGCTACAAAGTACCAGCGATGAATTTGGTTCGGTGATTCTGGCTAAGTATCAATTGGCGCGAATGAAGCGTCAAAAGCTGAGAAAAGGCTATACTGAAGCCCAAATTATCGAAGCCGATCGCCCGATAAATGTTACTGTGGGAGCAGAAGAGTTAGACGCGATCGCAGCCAGACAAATTCATCACGGCGAAGACGAACGAGCTAGACAATTGATTCGTTACCTAGTCGAAACTAACATTCATCAAATCGTCTCTCAAACCAAAATAACCTATCACGTCGAGACGGGAACCTGGAGAACACCACTAGGATTAGTAACTCCTAATGCAATAGCCTTAGCAAGACAATATTTATTACAAATCGCCGAAGGAAACAATAAAAACTCGCTAACCTTTGGAAGATTGGTCAGTCAATACCTCCGGCTCATCCCTCAAAACTTAGGAAAAAAGTTAGATGACTCAGTATTTCGTTCTCTCAACGAATTGCAACGCCAACAAGAAATCTTAGATGCACTAGATGCAGCCTTGCAATTAACGCCGAAAACCATCGAGGAAGGCGAAAACGTCTTTGAATGTAAGATTAGAAGAGTTCCTGGCAGTATTGAATGGGGACGGGAGAAATTTCGAGAAATTCGCACGCTGTACGAATCGACTATTAATGCTAATCACTTAGCAGCAAATTATAAACTCAAACGAGTTTATGAAGTTGATATTCCTTCGATGAGACGTGCCTTTGATGTCAAAGCTTCTAAAATTGATAATGTTAAATTGCATTGGCATGGAACTAAAGCCAGCAATTTGTTAAGTATTTTTCAAAAAGGATTGATTATTCCGCCTGCTGATGCTGTTCAATGTACGGGACGAATGTTTGGCAATGGAATTTATGGGTCGGAACAATCGACGAAAGCGCTAAATTACGCAACTAACTACTGGAATGCTTCAGGAAACGGCAATCAGCGCGTTTTTATGTTGCTTTGTGAATTTGCCATGGGACGAGAATATCATCCTAAAAATTGGAGTCGCAGCTTTCCCAGACCGGGTTATGACAGTACCAACGTTCAACCAGGGGTAGCGGGAGTTATCAATCAAGAAAGCATTGTCTACAGCATCGACCAGGTGAATATTAAGTATTTGTGCGAATTTGAAGAGGACTAATATTCGGAATTCTCATAGAGATAATCGGCTTTTTGCTTATCGGCGATCGCGTAGAATAGGTATTGCATGGTAAGGTCACGAGTCCAATTATTCTTATAATTCCCATGCTTGAGTTGTAAGTAACTAACTAAAAGCGATCGCTTAGCAGAAAATAAATTTACATAGGTTATTTTTTTAGATGAAACCAATTTTTACGATTGTTTGGATATTTTTATTATGGCTAGTGGTTAATTTTTCGCTCCCTGCTTTAGCCGCAGATACTATCAATGGCGCTAAACTATTTGAGGTTAATTGTGCTGGCTGTCATATCAATGGCGGCAATATTATTAGACGCGGAAAAAACCTGAAGAAAAAAGCCTTGAAAAATAATAAAATGGATTCTCTAGACGCGATCGCAAATATCGTAACTAATGGAAAAAATAATATGTCTGCTTATCAAGATCGCTTGAGCCAGCAAGAAATTCAAGATGTTGCTGCTTACGTTCTCGAACAAGCCGAAAATAACTGGCGATAAAATCAAAACAAAAAATAAAATTGCTTATGTACTCTTTACCAAGTTTGATTACAATACTCGCTTTATTAGTTTATTTTATTTTGACAATTAATGTAGGTAGAGCGAGAGCGCAATACAAAATATTGCCGCCAGCTACTACAGGAGATCCCAATTTTGAAAGAGTTTTAAGAGTTCAACAAAATACGTTAGAACAGTTAATCTTTTTCCTTCCCTTACTGTGGCTCTTTTCCTTTTACATTAGTCCTATATGGGGTGCTGGTATTGGCGCAGTTTGGATAATTGGACGCATTATTTTTGCTTGGGGGTATTATCAAGCGGCTGAAAAAAGAACGATCGGATTTGGAATTAGTTCTTTTAGCAGTATGATTTTATTGCTTGGTTCTCTAGTGGGAATTAGCTTAGCTTTAATCGATTTTCAGTTTTAGAATTACTTTAAAATTATGAATTATAAGTGATGAATTCTGAAAAAAATTCGTAGTTGTAGAAAAGTAAAAAATTACAATATTTTAGGGCAAAATGCAATTCAGATAGCTTTTTTTACTAACATTGCTCGCTTATTCAGAAGTAAATTAACTGCTAGAATTTATTTTTAAGCGTAAATATTCGACTTTAATACAAGTATCCATAACAATATTAAGTCCTGCATCGATCGCATTTTGTGCGGCTTGGCGATCGCGGACTCCCAATTGCGCCCAAATTGTTTTTGCATTGGTTAAAATAGCTTCCTCAACCACTTCATTTAAATACTCCGAACGACGAAAAACATTGACAAGATCTATCGCTTCGGGTAAATCCTTGAGAGTAGGATAGCTAGACTGACCGTCAATTTCTACTACTGCTGGATTGACTGGATAAACTCGATAACCCACCGAACGTAAAAACTGAGCAATTTGATAGCTGGTGCGAAATGGCTTATCCGAATGACCTACCACAGCGATTGTTTTAGCATTGCTGAGGATATCTCGTAGCGTCTTGTCATCTGGAATTGAGCTTGGAGTCAAGTTAATCATATCTGTACCTTAAAAGAAAGAGAGAAAAGCTCTTGGGAGTCTTTCCGTGTTTCGACCCCAAGAGCTTTACCTTTCGTTCTTACTCCTCACACACTATTAGATTATAGAGTCGATTTTTTAGGAAAACAATTAACCTGAGTGACAATTTCTAAAGCGTCACTCTTCCGGGAACATCAAACGAGTTATTGCTTCATTGCACAATGACTCAAACTATAGAGAGAAATTAAAAATCGTAAAATTACGGAAATATAAGTCAATTGGGTGAAGTTTAGAGTAAGGGATTTGGATTATCCTAGAAGTATAGAAAGCAAGAGGAGCAACCAGAATGAAACGTAAATTACTCGCGACTCTAGCTATTATTACTCCTTTGTTGTTAGCTAGTCCAGCCAAAGCTGAAAATCCCGCTCATGTGAAACGATTGCTAGAGATTAACGAATGTGCGCGTTGCGATCTCAGCGGAGCGGATTTAAAATATGCTCATTTAATTGGTGCTGATTTGAGAGGAGCTAACTTATCTGGCGCTAACTTAACTGAAGCTAATCTCGAAGGAGCCGATTTAACGGGTGCAAATTTAGAAGGAGCCAACCTAACTAATGCAATGGTAACTAATGCCACCCTGGAAAATACTAACCTTGCTAGCGTGAACTTTACTAATGCCTTGCTTTACGACGTTGATGTTGAAGGAGCGGCAATGGAAAATCTTAACTTAATGAACGCTCAAATCTACAATACTAATATAGGCGTTGGTGGAGAAGAATAGCAGGAGGAATTGTGAGCGATCGCGTACCCATCGAAATCTTTCCAGGCGAAGTTTTTGCAAAGACTGACGATTTTGACTTTGGTATCCGTCAACTCATTCCCTACTATAACGAGATGTTAGCTGCGATCGCTCGTTGTCTTCCTTCACAAGCTTCTTGTATCTTAGAATTGGGTTGTGGGACGGGCGAATTAAGTTTACAAATATTGCAAACTTGTCCCACCGCCGAAGTTATTGCCCTTGATTATTCTCCGCGAATGATTCAATATGCCCGTCGCAAGATCGAAGCGGCAGGCTATGGTATTAGATGGCGAGGAATCGCAATGGATTTTGGAGAGTGGGCAGCAGGCAAGAAAGTAGATGAAATGAGCGAAAGTTTTGATGCTTGTGCTTCTTCACTTGCTATTCATCACTTGAGCGATTCTATGAAATTAAAACTTTTTCAAAGGATTGGGGACACTCTCAAACCGGGCGGATGTTTTTGGAATGCCGATCCTGTAGTATTGGAATCATCCCAGCTATCCCAAGCATATCAGAAAGCAAGAGAAGAATGGGCGATCGCGCAAGGAACCACCTTAGCAGAGGTTCGCGCTAAGCTTGGTACGAGTAATAATTATGGCTATTCTAGTCAAGACCAGCTAGCAACTCTCGAAGAACACTTACAAATGTTAAAAACGGCTGGATTTGAATCTGTAGCCGTTCCCTGGAAATATTTTGGATTAGCGGTTTTTGGGGGTTTTATTCCGTCATAAGTAGGTCAGCAAAAATAAATAACTCCCTCTCCCACGGCAGAGGGTTGGGGTGAGGGAAAAAGGGTTTTATTAACCGGATTTGGTATCAACTGATAAATTGCTATCAACGCAATGCGAGTAATTCTTGTTGCAGTCTTGCAACAATGGTATCGGGTTCAACTTGCGAAAGAATTTCTTGAATTACCAAACTCGGCCCCAATGGGCCCCAACTACATCCCTTCTCTAAATATTTCTGTGCTGCTTTCCCTACAGTATAAGCCCCGTAGCCAGCCATCCCGCCTTGAGTTAGCGCCGCACTAGCATAAGTCGTCCAAGCGACAGGACTTTCAAAAAAACTGGTTGCAGCGGCGGTACTTTTTCCCAATCCCCAAATAAAACTCCCTGCAATTTCGCCGATTAGCAATCCGCCAGAACTACCGAGAATCCTTCGCCACAACTTACCCGCTTCGTAGCTGGTGATAGGCAATCCATACAATCTCGCCAAAGCGCGAATTAAAGCTAAATCCACCACCATTCCAGCCACTAAATCTAAAATGGCAATGGGATTGAGTGCAACGGCTAATGCTTTATACTTAGCATATTTCCAAATAATCGCTTCGGCTTCGGATTGACGAATTTCGAGGGTTTTTCTGGCGATATTTGCTTCAGCTTCTCTAGCTTGAGAAAGTGCATTAACAGCGAGGAGCAATCGCCCTTCTCGATTTAAAATTTTAAGAATATTTTCTTTGAGTTCGTCGATTTGGGGTGGTGGCGCTTCCCAAGCTTCTGCCACCCTCCCATCGGGCCATTCTAAGCGCACTGGAACGGGTTGAGGTTCTGCGGCAACCATCACGATTTCATCAGGTGATAAAGCTTGTTCGTTTTTATCCGTTCCCGTTCCCAATAGTTGCAGTTGCTTATAAATTGTTTCCCTATCGGTTTCTGGATAAAGATCGATTTTATTAAAAACCAAAATTAACGGTTTCTGACTTTGCCTGAGTTCGCATAACGCTTGATATTCAGTGCGAGTGATATCGCCTGCTACGATAAAAAGGATGAGATCGGCTTGATAAGCGACTTCCCTTGCCATAGCCGCCCTAGCTTCTCCTTCGATTTCATCCAATCCAGGCGTATCGATTAATTCTACTTGTACTTTACCGCTAGTCGGAGTCCAACGAACCGATCGTGGCCATTGAGTTACGCCGTGCAACGGGCCGGTTTGTAGTACCTTCTCGCCGAGTAAAGCGTTGACAACCGAAGATTTACCGCGACTCACTAATCCAAAAGCTGCAATTCTGATGACTTTTTGTTCGAGTTTATCCAAAGCGCCTTTTAATGCCTGTAAATCCTTGCGGACGGCGGCTTGTAGTTCTAGATTGGGGGGATAGTTCCAATGGCGACGGAAGCTAGAATACCAGGATAAGGCTTGTTGCAAGCTGGCGCGAGCTTGGTTATAGTGAGTTTCTTGTTGGGATGGAGCTTGTGTCACAGTTTGTTATGAGTCCGCTATTATTACTATTGTATTGACTCACCAGGGATTATGATTGTTAGTCTCGAAATTGTGCGATCGCTAATTCTTATTCGGGTGTAATTTCTTCATGGAATGCCATAATTTTAGTTTTGCGATCGTTGCTACTCTTCTTTAACAATTATTATTTATTGTAGGGGTGCATGGCGTGCGCCCGCTCGGTTAACAATTAGCAGCAATCGGTAAGTTATTGTAAATATAATTTACTATTTTGTGTTTAATTGCGATCGTCCCTATATTTCCAAAAAAAGTGCCAAACTATATTTAAATAGCTTGGCGATCGATTAATTCTATATTTTGCTTTAACTATTTCTTCAAACTTACTTAGCTTCTAGCTTACTTTTAACCATTGTTTGAATCTTTTTGCCATCTGCTTTTCCTTTAAGCTGTTGCATAGCAGCACCCATAACTTTACCCAAATCTTTTACCGTAGTTGCTCCTACTGAGGCAATAATTTCATCGACAACTGCACCGATTTCTTCATCAGAAAGTTGTTTTGGCAAATACGTTTCAATAATTGCGAGTTCTTGGGCTTCTTTATCTGCTAAATCGTCCCGTCCGCCATTTCGATATTGTTCGATTGAGTCTCGTCGTTGTTTCGCTTGTTGGGATAATAATTCGAGTTCTTGTTCTTGCGTTAAACTTTCTTGTCCAGAGGGACGAACGGCTACTTCTTTTTCTAGTAAGGCTTTTTTGATACTTCTAACCGTTTCTAAACGAATTTTATCTTTAGCTTTCATCGCTAATTTAATATCTTCTGATATGCGATCTTTTAAACTCATTGAATTAGAGTCTTGTTTAGAAACAGATTCTTTTTCTTGGACGGAACTTTCTGTTTTTGTTTCAGATGGCTTTTCTACAGGTGTAGTAGCTTTTTCTTCAACAATAGGGGATTCAGTTATTGGTGTTTTCTGAGTAGTAGTATTTGGAACGGTTGGTTTTATTGGTTCGGGTGCAGTTTCTGGCAAAGATGGAAGTTGCTTTTGCAGGGCAATTTGCCTAATCACACCTTTATCTAAATATTTTTTTGATTCTTTTGGGAGAATTCTACAATAACTTCCCCTAACTTTTCTCCATATGCGATCGCCTGTTCTTTATCGTGAATCTTTCCTTGAGCAATCTGTTTGACTAGTAAAGATAGTTCTTTATTTCCTTTGCGCGTTGTCGGATGAATTTCTTTTTTAACGACAACCTCTTTAATTGTCTTAGTTAGCAATTTTATTAGTTTTTTACTGTTGGGTTTGTTTAGAAACTGTTGACTCATTTTCTTGCTTCCCTTGACTTCAAGCTTTTTCCGAAAAATTTTCTGGCTACTATCAGAATATTTTAGTGTTATTTTAAAATCGAACGATAAAGTCTAGATTAAGAGCGATTTAGCATTACTTGACGGCAACTTATGAATTCTATTCTCTATCAACAAATTCAACAATTTTACGATGCCTCTAGCGGACTTTGGGAGCAAATTTGGGGCGAACATATGCACCACGGCTATTATGGCAGGGCGGGGACGTATAAAATCGATCGCCGTCAGGCACAAATCGATATTATTGAAGAACTTCTCGATTGGGGCAAGGTGCAAAGTGCTAAAAATATTATCGATATTGGCTGTGGGATTGGGGGCGCTACCTTATATTTATCCCAAAAATTTAATGCTATGGCGACCGGAATTACATTATCGCCCATACAAGCCGCTAGAGCGAGAGAAAGGGCGCGAGAGTTAAATTTAGAGGATAAAGCTCATTTCGAGGTGGCTGATGCCTTAAATATTCCCTTTAAGGATAACAATTTTGACCTGGTGTGGTCGCTCGAAAGTGGCGAACATATGCCCGATAAAACGAAATTCGTTCAGGAATGTTATCGCGTTCTCAAACCAGGCGGAACGCTAATTTTAGCAACTTGGTGCCATCGTCCTACTAATTCGCTTGCAGGCGAACTAACCGTTGATGAGAAGAAGCATTTAGAAGATATTTATCGAGTTTATTGTTTACCTTATACAATTTCTCTACCAGAATACGAAGCGATCGCGCTGTCATGTGGTTTTAAAAATCTTCGTTCTGATGATTGGTCGATGGCAGTTGCTCCTTTTTGGGATGTAGTAATCGATTCAGCTTTCGATCCCAAAGCGGTTGTCGGTTTATTGCAAAGCGGTTGGACAACGATTCAAGCAGCGTTATCCCTTGGGTTAATGAGTCGAGGATATCAACGAGGATTGATTCGTTTTGGGTTGTTAACGGGAACGAAATGAAATGGGGATTGGTGAATGGGGATTGGTGAATGGTGAATTGGGAATCGGTAAAATCTTTCTCTTGTCTCCCTAATAACTGGTCACTGGTCACTGAAAAAGTCTCCGGGCCCTGCCGTTACAATGACTAAATTGTCTGGGTGGATTAAATCCTGAATGACTTGCTGAACTTGCGTCATGGTGACTGCTTTTATGCGATTGGGAAATTCTCGCAGTTCTTCGTTACTTAATCCGCAGATAGCATTACTCGAAATCATGTCTGCTAAGTCGCTAGGATTAGCTAAGTCTACAGGATAGCTGTTGGTAATCGATCGCTTAGCAGTTTCTAATTCTGCTTCAGTGATGCCTTGTTCTTGCAATTGTTTTAATAATGCTACCGTACTGGCGATCGCCTTATTTGCATCTTCCGGTGCGGTTTGCATTTCAATTAAAAATGGGCCTGAATTTACGCCAGCAGCAAAAGCGCTATAAATACCATAGGTTAATCCCAAGCGATCGCGTATTTCTGTTCCCAATCGACTAGATAAGGTATCGCCGCCTAAGATGTGATTTAATACTACTGCTGTATAAAAACGGGGATCTTGGCGCGATATGCCGTTATAACCGATATAAGTAACCGCTTCTGCTTTCCCTGGAATAACTTTATCGAGGCGTTCGATCCCTGTGGGTAGAGATACGCTAGGTAAGTTAAGGACGGGAGGTTTCCCCCTAGCTTGCCATTTACCGAACGTTTCATTCAGTAAGGTTTTCATCTCGTTTGAGTCGAAATCGCCGACGAGTGCGAGTGTTGTGGTATCTGGTCGATAGTGTTGACGCGCAAAGTTAACTAAATCGCCGCGATTGATTGCTGATAAACTTTCTTGACTTTTAAAGCTGTGAAATGGGTGATTTTCGGGGTAAATAGCTTGTTGAAATACTCGCCGTCCCAATGTGCCAGGATCGTCTAATTCTAATTTAAGTTCGATTAATGCTCGCTGGCGACTCAGTTCTAATTGGTCGTCTGGGAAGGTAGGATTTTGTAAAACATCTGCCAAGGTTTCGAGCAAAATGGGAATATTAGCTGATAATCCATTCCCCGCGATGCTTACTCCTTCCCGATTGGCGCTGAAATCCAAACCAACTCCGCGATCTTCTAGGGTTTTTGCTAAGGTAAGTGCATCTTTTGTTTGGGTTCCGTTCGTTAAATTAGCCGCCGTTAAACTAGCTAATCCTGCTTTAGATTCGGGATCGAAACCCGTTCCAGCATCAATATGTCCGCTTAAGTTGATTGTAGGAACGCTGCGATCGCTAAGCAAGAGAATTTTCATGCCATTTGCCAGAGTCACTGCTTCTGGAAGTGATTGTGACGTAAAATCGGGAACTGAGGTGACAGGCGGTAGATATTTAGCCAATTCTGCGGGGTCTACGGGTTTGCCAGGACTAAAATTTTCGATAGTACGACCCGTCCCTATGCTGCTTGTACCTGTTTGTCCGTCGGGTTGCGTCGGTTCAAAATAGCCGATAGTTTGTTTGTTGGGGTCGAGATAAGTTTTGGCAACTCGCTGGATGTCTGCGGGGGTTACTTTTGCGATCGCGTCTAGGTAGCGTTCTACATAACGATAGTCGCCCGATACAGTTTGATAATAACCTAACTGGCTTGCTTGGGCGGTTATATCTTGATTGCTTAAGACAAAGTAAGTTTGTAATAAGGTTTTTGCTCGGTTTAATTCTTCTTCGCTGACGGGTTCTTGTGGCAGTTTTGCGATCGCATCTCGTAATACTCTTTCTATTTTAGATAATTCTTGTCCTGAAGCCGCCGTTATAGCAATCTCGTACCATCCAGGTTCGATAAGTTCGGCAGGACTGGCGCTAACTGAACTAGCTAATCCCGACTCTACCAAAGCTTGATACAGCCTGGAACTACGTCCCCCAGTTAAGATAGCATCCATGAGGTCGATCCCGGCTACATCGGGATGATTGATATCGGGTAAAGGATAAACGACTTGCAGCAATGCTGCGCTTCCAGGTTCTTTTAAAACGATGGGAGATTGAGACGCTTTCAATTGTATATTTTGGGAAGGCACGTCAGGCGTTGCATCTGTCCCTTTGGAAATCTTGCCGAAACTTTCTTCAATTGCTTTGAGCGTTTCTTGCGTATTAAAGTCTCCTGTAATCACTAATGTGGCGTTGTTGGGACTGTAATAGGTTTTATAATAACTTTGAACTTCATCTACAGTAAACTTTTCTACATCTGCTTTTGTCCCTCCTACAGGCAATCCGTAAGGACGGTTGGGAAAAGCAGCTTTCATCACGGCGCGACTGAGGCGATAGTCGGGGAAATTTTCGTATCCTTGCAACTCGGAAATGACAACGCGCTTTTCGCTAGCTAGTTGCTCCGATCCGTTGATAGAATTAACCATGCGATCGGCTTCCAGGGTTAATAAAGCTTCGAGTTTGTCTCGCTGTACCGTTCCGAAGTATGCAGTTTCGTCGTAGCTTGTGAAGGCATTAAATTGACTTCCCAAAGCACTAAATAGCCGTCCAAATTGTACTGGGCGATCGCGCGTCCCTTTAAATAGTAAATGTTCTAGTTGGTGGGAAAGTCCGTTTATTCCTGGTTTTTCGTTGCGCGATCCTACTCGATACCAAACCTGTACGCTGACGACAGGTGCGGTATGAACTTCCTTGGTTAGTACGGTTAAACCATTATTTAGTACAGTTTTACGAACTCCTTCGGTGAGTGCGGTAGCAGATACGGGGACAACTTCTGTTGGAGTTACGGCTAGATAGCGATCGCCTGTAACTATTATAAGACTGGCTATTAACAAGCCAATTGATAGACCAACGAGAAGGGTTGGACGAAGCTTAGAGAAAAAACGCATAATATATGCAAACTAACAATTTGTGAACTACCCGCGCTCTTATCGCGAGCTTCCTATCCAACAGAATGCCTTATAGTAGAAGACTTACGTCCTTTCCCATTTGGTCTTACATCTGGACAATAGGCTTTATCTCCAGTTCCTGAAGAAA
>JAAUUT010000208.1 GCA_012031035.1 Candidatus Altimarinota bacterium
TGGGGGGGTAAAGCCAAAAATTTAAAACCTTCATCACTATCGAATAATTCCACTTGCGGCAGCGCGGTTTCTCCGATCGCAGTGACGCGAATCGTACTAGCATCGAGATTATTAACCGTAACTTCGTTAATTCCTTCGATTGGCTTTTGTGCTTGAAATGGTTTGCCATCTGGCAGTTGTAATTGTGCGTTGGGAATGTCGGAGATGAAGTTATTTCCCTCACTGACATTATTAGGTTGTAGCTGTTCGGCGCTTCCCGTTGGCGTTTGTAAGAGCAGTTCTATACCCGTGTCGGTGGGATTGAGTTGTACGCCTGTAACCGATATAGTTTGACTTTCTTGACTCCCCTCATTCCTCTCTTGCAAAGGGGGGAGGGAAGAAGGTGGGGTTTGAGCGACTGTAGCGCTAGCACTTAAGATTAATCCTTCAGGCGAATCAAATAATTCAACCGTTGGTAGAGTGGTTTGACCCGTAATAGTAACTCGGACTGTTTTGTCATCAAGATTGGCAACGCTTATCTGAGTAATTCCTTCGCTGGGTTGAGAGGAATTAAAGGTGAAAGCTTCTCCTGAAGGAGAGCGCAATTGTGCGCCTTGAATATCTACAACAAAGTTATTATCCTTTGTGCGATTGACAATTTGCAGTTGTTCTCCCAGCGTTGTTTCTAAGATTAGTTCTATTCCTTTTTCGGTGGGATTAACTTTGACTGCGGCGATCGCTATAATACTCTCCTGTTTTTCCTTTACCTTCCTCGTTTCCTTGTTACCCTCCTGTAATGGAGGGGTATGAGAGAATGTGGGGAGATTGGAAATCTCAGTAATGATAAATACCTTATCATTACTAGCTTCGGCTCGGCTTGGCATGATTCCCCACCCACTCGCCGCTACACTGGCGATCGCCCAAAAACAAACGCTTGACGACTTCCAGTCGCTCCTAGTCATTTCTCACACCATTAATCATAATTATTTTCAATAAAAATAGCGTTAAATTTGGTGTAACAAAAGACTCATCCGATAGGTAGACGGAATTTTTTCGATAGTTAAACGGAATTTTTTGGCGATTTTTGATATTCTTTGGGGTTCATGCCAAACTGTTTGCGGAAGGCAGCAGCAAACGGACTGCGGCTTGTGTAGCCAATTGCACGAGCAATTTCGGTAATTTTCATCTCTCCTGTTTCTAGCAGTTGTCGCGCTTGTTCGAGTTTGTAGTTACGTAAATAGCCAAAGACTGTTGTGCCAAAACACAACCGAAAACCTCGTTTTAACGTACATTCATTTAAATAAACTCGTCGCGCCAATTCGTTTAAAGACGGTGGATTGTCTAACTGTTGCAGTATAATTTCCCTGGCATAGTGAATTCTCTCTACTACATCTGGTTTAAGCGATTGAAGATGGCTTTTGCCCTCATGAATTTCAATTTCCTGCCCTATCAGTATTCCCATGAGTTCCAACACCTTACCTTCTAAGTACACTCGTTTGGCAATTCCTCGATAGGGACAATGCACAATTTGCCTTGCTATTCTTTGCATCGGTAAGGTTGCATTGCTACAACGATAGTAAAATAGCTCGTCACAGGGTCGAATTAAATGCTGTAACTCTATTGGCAAATGCCCTTTGTTATCTCCAACAAAAGAATGCAGACACTCAGGTTCTACTCTAAATTCAATCTCAAGAAATGGTTGTTTTTCATCGCATTGAATTGCTGTTTTAGGAGATAAACCGCTTCCGTGGAAAATGTACTGTCCGCCACCAATAGAAGTGTATTTGTCCTCGTGTCCCCCTGAAAAATGAAAGTGGTAATGCAGTGAATGTTCTGTTTCTGGGCTTTCAATAATTATGCGATCGCATAAGCGCAAATTCCCAATCGACAATTCCAATCCCGGACGCAGTTGAATTTCTCGCGAATAACCCTCACCCATTAGCTTTGGAAAATTATAAGTTACATCCATTTCATCATCGGGGTCTGGATGTTGGGAACTGTCAACTATCTCCCGATATAGTAGCTCGTAGAAGGCTGGTTCAGAAATAGAGATAGTCATAAGTAAATGAGAAAGATTTTTAATATTCTTGCATAGCGATCGCAGATAAGTTTAGTTACTCAAAACCAAAATTGAGAATTTGTTGGCTCAACCTTTGACTGCACCTGCCGTCAATCCCTGAACGATGCGACGTTGGAAAAGTAAAACGAGTATCACTAAAGGAAGCGTTCCTAAAACAGTAGCAGCAGCAATCCCACCATAGGGAATTTCATATAAAGTCGTACTGCCTAATTGTGCAGTTGCTACAGGGATTGTTTTCATGCTTTCGCGAGTAATAAAAGTGAGAGCAAAAATATATTCATTCCAAGCAAAAATAAAGGTCAGGATTCCCGTAGTTACCAAAGCAGGAATCGTCATCGGCAGTAAGATATTTAACAACATGGGAATGGTTTTATAACCGTCTACTTTTGCTGCATCTTCTAAATCTTTTGGCAGTTGTTGAAAGAAACTCCGCATTACTAAAATAGTCAGCGGTAAATTAATAGCTGTATACGGGATTATTAAAGCAAGATAATTATTTCCCAAGCCGATCGCGCTAATAATTTCTAGCAAACCTAAGAATAGCAAAACATAGGGAAATAAAGTAACAATCAATACTCCCGCCAGGATAATATTTTCACCAGGAAGCTTTAACCTTGCTAAAGCATAAGCCGCAGGCGAACCTAATGCCAAACACAAAAAAGTTGAAACGACAGCGACTAAAGCACTGTTAAATAAGTAAGCAACAATTAAAGGAAATCGATCTATCCGAATCAGGTTCAGCAAATTGAGAAAAAACTTTTTATCGTTCCACAAATTTTGGTAATGGCTAAAGGTAATTCGTGTTGGAAAATAAACAGTAGGAATAGCTGAGATATCTTGGTTAAGTTTAATTGAAGTTAAAAGTTGCCATAGAATCGGGCTTAAACAAAAAAGAATAGTAAAGAATATCCCTAGCCCAAGAATTATTTTGTTTGTCTCAAAAATCGTTTTATTTTTTGTTATTTTCATAGTTGATGAATAGATAGATTTGTAGATTGGATTGAGTAATCGTGCGACCGCTATTTTTATTGTTGGGTTTTGTGCCTCAACCCAACCTACATTTACTTAATTGCACTCAAAATTTATCAATGCGATCGCGATTTCTATTTTCGAGTTTTGTTACCTCAACCCAACCTAAATCTATAATTGTATATTTGATTGAGAAAACGAAATTCAACATATATTATTATTTTTTACCACAGAGACACAAAGAAGAATTATGTAAGATAAATCAAGAGTTAACTGCTCTAATTTTTCTTAATAATAAAAATGTAATGGCTACAGCTACTATTAATACCGAAAATGTGACGACTACTAAAGCAGAACCATATCCAAAATCGAGATAGCGCATCACGGTTGAATAAATATAAATAGAAACCGTTTCTGTCAAACCACCAGGACCGCCACCCGTCATCACTTGCACTAAATCAAAAATCCCAAAAGCTTGAGCAAATCGAAACAACATTGCAAGTAGAATTTGAGGGGCAATTAAAGGTAATGTAATTTGAAAAAAACTTTGCCAAGATTTTGCACCATCGATCGCATGTGCCTCATATAAATCTCCAGAAATTGATTGCAATCCAGCTAATAAGATAACACTGATAAAAGGTGTAGTTTTCCAAACATCGGCAATAATTAAAGACATCATAGCTAAATTAGGTTCTCCAAGCCAATTAATTCCAGAACTAATCAATCCCAAACGCATTAAAATATCGTTAACTAATCCATAGCGATCGTTAAAAATCCAAGCCCAAGCTAATCCCATAATAGCTGTCGGTAATGCCCAAGGAATAATCGCGATCGTCCTAACTATTCCTCGCCCTCGAAAAGATTGATTTAAAACCAGTGCGATCGCCATTCCTAAAATTAGTTCCAGACTAACGCTAATGACAGTAAAAACCGTTGTATTGCCAATACTTTGCCAGAAACGTCCATCGCCTATCATCCGACTGTAGTTAGTAATACCTGAGAAAATAGGTTGCAATTGAGTTCCTAAATTTTGGGTAAATAAACTCAACCAAAGAGCGCGTCCGATAGGATAGATAAAAACTAATGCTAGGATTAGTAAGGCAGGAATTGTCATTAACCAGCCTGTTTTTTGTTCTTTATTCATCAAATTAATTCCTCGAACAAAACTTCTTAAATATTTATCAATTCGGATGTTTTGTAAAGCGATCGCAAAACCCAATTAAAACTTAATTAATGTTGGGTTTCATCCCTCAACCCAACCTACAACTCAAAGATTTTTTAGTCAAACTCGATCGACTATTTTCTTAACAACCTACGAGTTTCATCGGCGGCTGCTTTCATCGCTTGTTCGGGACTCATACTGTTAGTTATGGCTGCACTGAGATAGCGCTGTAAAATATCAGAAGCTTGTGCATATTGAGCGATAGGAGGACGCAAAGTAGCCTTTTCAATCACTTCTAGTAATTGCGGATAGTGAGGATATTTAGCGACAATTGCAGGGTCGTTAAAAAGCGATTTGAGACTGGGTACTTTACCCGTCGCTAAAATGAATTTACGCTGCATCTCTTCACTCGTCAAAAATTCGATAACTTTCCAAGCTTCGTCGGGATGCTGGCTAGTTTTAGCAATACCGAGTCCCCATCCTCCCAGACAAGCGCCACTGTCGAATCCGCTTGCATGAACCATCGGTTGAATGGCATATTTACCGCGAATTTCCGAATTTTCTGCGAGGCTGAAAACGTAAGGCCAATTACGTAGAAAAACCGCTTGACCATTTTGAAACAAGAGACGTGTTTCTTCTTCGGTATAGGTGGCCACGCCTGGGGGAGAAACCCCTTTCTCGACGGTACTGCGTAAAAATTTAACTGCTTGTATGGCTTCAGGGCGATCGAGTCCTACTTCTAGGGTAGTCGGATCGACCCAAAATGCACCATAACCTTTCAGAATTTCGACAAACATCGCCGCCATTCCCTCATATTGTTTGCCTTGCCAGAGATAACCCCATTGGGCTAACTTTTGCTGTTGCAGGGATTGAGAGATTTGGATTAATTCATCAAAAGTTTGGGGAGGTTTGTATCCTGCTTGTTCTAATAAATCTTTGCGATAATAAAGCATTCCTGCATCAGAACGCAGGGGAATTCGATAAAGTTTGCCTTGATAGCGACCGCCATTGACATCGCCATCAAGAAAGGCAGATAACGCTTGTGGAGAAATTCTATCTGATATGTCTAGCAACCATCCAGCCGCAGCAAATTTCGGTGCCCAAGTAACATCCATGAACACTAGGTCATAAGGAGAATTGCCTAAGAGAAATGATGAGGTGTAGAGGTCTTCTCTTTGGTTGGCATCATTAGGCCCATCAACGATTTCTAAGCGGATATTGGGAAATTTTTGATTAAATTCTTGAACGACTGGTCCCCATTCTAACGCTTCGGGGGCGTGCATTAAAACTGTAACCGTAACCGATTTTTGAGTTAAGGCAGGGATTATCCAACCGAACATTATCCCTAGAAAAATAGCAAGCGAGACAAAGCAATAAAGGAGTATTTTCTTTGCTTTCACTCCTTTTTTTGGTTGGTTGGTTTGCTTTTTCATCGTCAAATAAAGGATGAATGCTCAAACGTTTTTTCAATTGTAGAAGCTAAAAGCTCGATCGCGTTGTGAACGAGCAATTCAGACTTCAAAATTTACAATTAAAAAGTTAAATAACTTCTACTTCGTCTTCTCGAAAATGCGCTTTAAAAGGTTTTTCAAATTTAACTAAAACTGGAAGGTTAGCGCTGACAGGTCTTCCATGCCAATTAGTAACCACTTCCTGAATCTCTCCTTCCATGCCTTTGAGATCGAAAGGTTGGTTTTTGCTTTTTGGATGATGATAGACTACAACTGATTTAATAACGCGAACGCGATCGCCAACTTTCATTTTTTATTCTCTCTCTCTTAAAAATTCGGCTCAAACGCCAAATCGAACAGTTCAATAAATAACCTTACTATTTTTGCATAGGAGCGCATTCATCAGTTATCAGTGACCAGTGACCAGTAATTGAAGTCGGAAGTCGGAAGTCGTTGTAGAAACGCGATATATCGCGTCTGGGAAGGAAGTCGGAAGTAAAAATTCTACCTTGTCCCCCTTGTCCTCCTTGTCCCCCTTGTCCTCCTTGTCCCCCTTGTCTCCCCGTCCTCCTTGTCCCCCT
>JAAUUT010000209.1 GCA_012031035.1 Candidatus Altimarinota bacterium
GACAGGAGGCTTGAGACGTAGGTGGGCTTCTAAACCTTTAAATACCTTTACGCTCTGCTTTAGAAGCTTTTAAAACGGCTATGTCTTGTCGATTTTTCAATTGGTTAACCGTTCATCATGACGTATTTGCAGCTTATAAAGCCAGTTTAGGCTTTGTTTGGGCTTAATTTTTGTTGAAGTCCCGATAATCTATTGTACAAATAAAATTTCTATTGCCTGTTGCCTATTGCCTAATTTCTGTATTTAAATTTAGATTGTTTCGCTTATCTTAAAGTTTAAAAAGCCAATTTTCGACAATAAAAAGCCTCTGCATATTTACCTGGCGAATTAGATTCAACACCGCGAAGTCTCATGAGTGAGCGAAAAGTGTCTTCGGTAAACCAATGTTTGTTACTTTCCGACTCAAAAGCATCGAGAAGATATTTCACTTTTTGATGACACTTTTGCTCGTCTAAATGTACGAAAAAATTAGGATTTCCTAAATCTCCATCATATTTAAAAATTTCGTATTCAAGAATTAAGTGATTTCTAAAGCTATTCCAAGTCAGATCGGAAATTAAACGATGATCTTGGTGTAAGTCCTGTCGATAGTGGGTAAAAACGATATCTGGATCGAAGTCTTGTTTTAATTGTTCAAAATATTCTTTGATTTCAGTTCCAACAAAGGGGAAATAACTATTTCTAAATTCCTTAATTACAATATTTTCTACTTTTGCCCCTTGCAAAAAATATTAGCGCTTTTAATTGCTTCTTTCGCTCTTTGCTCGTTAGAACTAAAGACCACCCAATAAAAAACAGTATTTGGATGACTTTCTATCAATTTTAAAATTGTACCGCCACAACCGATTTCAATATCATCGCAGTGCGCGCCAAGACAGAGGATTTTATATTCTGAGTTAGAATTGCGATCGAGATTTAGTTTTAACATTTTTCTTTTTTTATTTATAAAATTTGTTTTCAAATCTTATTTAGTAAGTAGGTTGGGTTTCACTATCACTCAACCCAACATCAATAGGCTTTGTTTGGTTTCGTTCCTCAACCCAACTTACTATGTTCTACTCAGGCAGAGATGCGGAGGCGCAGAGAAGTGATGTTACTTGTTATTTAACAAGAAATCTCTCCCTTTTCTCTCAGTGTCTCTGTGCATTTGTGTTTCTGTGCGATATAAAAAGTAAGATGGGCATTATCCATCCCACTCTTACTACACTAGAACTGTGCTTTTCTGAGGTTGAGCTTGATGTTTCCAAACTTCCCAAATGGATTTGTTTTGAGTATACATATCTTCAAGCGTTTGCTTATCCTTGAAAGTATCCATACAACCCCAAAAACCGTCATAATTGTAGCCAATTAACTCTTCTTTCTCCATTAAACGCTGGAAAGGTTCGAGAACTAATTCTTCCCCTTCATAAAGATATTGGAATATCTCTTTCTTAAAAGCAAAAAAGCCTCCGTTGATTCGCATTCCAGATTGAAGAACGTGTTGGATATCGGTAACAACACCATCCTCTCTAGTAGAAACTACGTGAAAAGTATGATTGGGTTTAACTGATAAGAAACTAGCGATCTTACCAGACTTATTAAAGTGTTCGAGATAGCGATCGAGCGGTAAATCAGATAAACCATCGCTATAATTAGCTAAAAATGCTTCTTCGCCATCTAAATACCTTTCGACTGCTTTAAGGCGCTGACCGATATTAGAATGAAGACCCGTATCGACAAAAGTAATTTTCCAATCATGAATATCGCTACTCAACATCGATAATTGTCTGCCACCTTCTGACAATACAAAGTCATTAGAAAGGCACTCATTGTAATTCAAGAAATAGTTCTTGATAACATCGGCTTTGTAGCCCAAACACAAGATAAAATCTTTGTGTCCGTAATGAGCGTAATACTTCATAACGTGCCAAAGAATCGGACGGTAGCCGATATTAACCATAGGCTTAGGAATGCTTTCGGAATAGTCTCTGATTCTGGTTCCTAATCCGCCACAAAATAGAACTACTTTCATTGTTTTTTCTCCTTAGTAAGTTGATTTATAAAGCTTTTTTTAGCGGTCTAATTTCGATGTCTGTCACTTCAGCAGTACGCGGTAAACTCAGGGAGTTGACAACGACTGAAGCGACATCTTCTGGTTGCATCAAGAAATTAGGGTCATAGGTTTTCCCTTCGATCGCGAAAAGGGATGCTTGCATTGGGCTAGCTGTACGACCGGGATAAACGCTCAGAACCCTTATTCCATAAGCATTTACCTCGGCTCGCAAACTGTCTGCGATCGCCCTCAATGCGTGTTTAGTTGCCGCATATTGCCCGACACCTGCCCTCGCTGTTAATCCGACGCTTGAATTGATAAAGACAATTTGACCCTGAAGGGTTTTTAACATCGGTAAGAGAGTTTGTGTCAGCAAGTAGGGCGCGCGAATATTAGTCCGGTATTGGCGATCGAAGTCTTCAATAGAAGCGGTTTCAAGAGTTCCAATCGAGATGACACCCGCACTGTGAATGAGTAAGTTAACCCAACCGAAATCGTGCTGAATCTTTTCTTGGAATCGATAGATCTCTTCGTCAACTGCTAAATCGGCTTCATAGCAAAAGCTTTTCGCACCAAAAGTTTCAGCTTTCTCGACAACTTCTTGTAACGTTTCTAGTTTGCGTCCTACTAAACAGAGGTTTGCACCTTGCGCGGCTAGTTGTAGCGCGATCGCTTTGCCAATACCGCTACTAGCTCCCGTTATAACTGCAATCTGTCCCGTCAATACACTCATATTGTTGCCCCCTAAATTCCCCAATCCTGGGGGACTTTGACCCCTTCACTCCCCTTGCCAAGGGGGGAACGAGGGGGTCAAGGGGCTAGGAGGACGAAAACCTCTTTGAATTAACCTTCTCACCTGCGATTTAGCAACCAAAATTGCCCCATTCAAGCGATCGAGTCCGTGAAAAGCCAGTTGTCCTAATATCCCCCCTCGCAACCAAATGGGAACTTGTTTTGCTTTAACTTTCACGGTGACATCCCTCTCACTCAGCAAGCGACGCATCAAATAAATGTAGGCATCGTCAGCGCGGATTTTACGCCAAGCGCGATCGTGCCAAGGTTTGGGACTGTCGCAACAGTGCAAGATGGTTGTATCTTGTCCGCGATAGGTAGCAGCCAACGTTTGACGGTTAGTGACTCGTACTTGCTGAAATCTCCGCCGGAAGACTTCACCGTCTTTTGGCTGAAGCGCGATCGCATCTGGGGGAATCTCGCTCATCAATAAGGCGTTCAGCGCATCTTGATCCGCTTGTGCGGAAGGGTTATCGGCAACTCCTTCGGCAATGGTTGGATGGGATAGAATTTTATGACAAGCTTGCCACCATTTCGGTAAGAGATCGGGCCAGTATTCAGTTGAGAAAGCAAGTAAACCAGCGTTTACGTAAGTCTGACGGCGCGGTTTGTTCGGTAAGTCAAACAGCGTTTGCCATTCTTCAAAATAGCGATCGCATTCGGGGTCTGGAAACGCACATATTTTTCCTTGCTGTGCTAAGTCGATAATGTTTTGCAGCGATCGCGTTACAATCATATCGCTGTCGATGATAACCACCGTCCCTGTCGGGTTAAGCAGGTTGGGAAAGGGTTTAAACAGCGTTGGGTTGCTGGCTAATACTTTCGGCATCTCAAACAGCGTACAATGGGTTTGTAAGCTTTCCCGTTGATTTGGAGTCAAACCGCAATCGAGTATGACTAAACGATGCTGATGTCCCGTCAGTCGCAGCGAATTGAGCAAAGCTACGACTCCAGGGAAATAACGCGCGTCGGAGATGGTGTAAAAGGTAACATTGCGATCGCTTGGCTCGGATATCATAGAATTGCAACCTCCTTCAAGTTTGGTAGACAATAAGTTTCTCTTAGCAAACCGTTTTTTAATAAAGCTTCTGCTGCTTCGCGAATTAGAGAAAATTCCAATTGCGATCGCTCGGCAATATCGAGTAAGCTATGGTCGCCGTCCGATAAATTGAGAACCCATAGCATCGCCATCTCTTGCGCTTTCGTGCTTTTTTGCCGCCAAACGCTCCGTAAAGTCCTCGTTTACCTAACTGGGGTTCGCATTTAGGATTGGTATTTACATATTTTTTGTTACTTTCTAACACCTCCAAAATGGCAAGATAAGTATCCAGCGACTCGGCTAAAGCCGTTGGACGAACGAAGTCTAAATTGTCAGCCGAGGTATGATACTCTGGGTAACAATTAAACGGCGTTCTCGTTAGGCTTCCGACGGGTAGATTGAATCCAGGCGAACAAAATTGACGTTCGTCGTAGCCATAAGGCGAGAATTCCGCGATCGCGTAAGGTCGAGTAGAATGCTTTAAGATATGTGCGACAGTTCTATCTATCTCAGCATCCCCGCGACGGCTTTTCTTGTAAGTGAGATTTCCTGAGTCGCCAACACCCGCCGCTACTAAACCGTGTTTAATTTGAAAGGCGTTTTCTTCGTTTAAGCTAAGCCAGGTAATCGATCCAATCGTCCCAGGGATAAATAGAAAGCGATAGGAGTAACGCAAGGAAAGCGTACTCAAATGCTTCGCCAAGAAGGTAATGAGAGAAATCCCCGAAAGATTATCGTTACACAGCGACGGATGGCAGATATGGCAAGAAAGTAAGATTTCATCGCTGGTTTCGCCTTTGAGGAAATACTCGCCATAGGTTAAATAACCATCCTCAAGAGATGAGTCTATATATACTTCGTATTCGCCATCTTCTAATGCTTCCAATTGGCGGTGAGTTAGGCAAAATCCCCAATTTTCGCTATAGTACGAGGTACGATAGGGAATCCAATCTGGGCGATCGCTCAGGGTAAAAAGATGCTCTTTTAATTGTGCGAGTGGTATCTTTTCATGGATGGGAGTGCTGTAGTTGAGTAGATGTAAATTAGATTTTTTAAAATCGATAACTTTTTCGCCTTTAGCATTCTTGACGTAAGCATCGCGCACGTTCCATTCTTTGGGAACTGTCCAATCAAATACTGGCATACCTGTGGGTACTTCGCGAATGTCTAAGGGAATGTGTCGTTGCAGGATTTTTAGGGTTTCTCGCACGCCATTTCCCGTGATGCTTCGGCAGATTGGGTAGAGTTCGGAGATTAGGTCGTACATCTCTAAACCCGTTTGGTTAAGATCGCAAGCTGTTAAATTAATTTTCATAGGCTTTTTTATCTCACGCAGAGGCGCAGAGAGCTTTTAGAGTGTTGTTAGCATTTTTAATTTTGTTGCATTTAAGATCTTGCACTCTTTGCAATAACCGCCGGGGAATTAATTCCCCGTCTTACATATCAAGTCCATTAAAATGGACTGAAACATTTATCTAGTCGTCTTTAGACGACTTTGTATATGAGGCAGCGATTTAAATCGCTGACGGCTTATTGAGAATAGTGCAAGATATGAGTTGGATCGTAGTCTTGGTAGTCTCGATCGCGACTGGAAATAACGCTAATTTCTCTAGGCCATGCGATCGCAAACTTGGGATCGTTCCAGCGCACTCCTCTGGCATATTCTGGCGCATAATTTTCTGAGATTTGATAGAAGACTTCGGTATTGTCTTCTAAGGTTTGGAAGCCGTGCGCAAATCCTTTGGGAACGTAAAGCGATTTCCAGTTGTCTGCGCTTAATTCGACTCCTACCCATTTCAGGAAGGTTTCGGAGTCTTGGCGCAAGTCGATAATGACATCGTAAATGGCTCCCTTGGTACAGCGCACGAGTTTGGTTTCTGCAAAGGGAGGTAACTGAAAGTGCATCCCCCGCAATGTTCCCGCCTTTTTATTGACAGAAATGCTGCATTGTGATATTGACGTGTCTAATCCGCGATCGCTAAATTCTTGCTGGCACCAAGTTCGCGCAAAAAAGCCTCTCTCGTCTTCTTTCGGTTCTACCTCAAGGATATATGCACCGTTTAGTTTGGTTGGCGTAAAAAGCATTGGATAGCAATGTTTGATTGAATTGTAGGAGCGCATGGCGTGCGCTCTCTTTCATCCCCTGTACCCCCCTCCAACTCCCTCACAAGGGTAGGTTTTTTACAATTTACGAAGAATCAGAAAAAGTTAAATCGCTTAAATGATTGAAAGATATAGGTTTCAAGCGACCAAGACTAAAAGACTGACCCTTGAGCAGTCGCACTACAAC
>JAAUUT010000087.1 GCA_012031035.1 Candidatus Altimarinota bacterium
TAAAATTTTCTACACGCTATGTCAACTGTGTAGATGTCTCCCTACGGTCGGTTTATTTGTTGGTCACGATTCATCTCGCCGCTAACCGGCGGTGTAGCGGGAGTCCTCTCGTGACATTTAAGATAGATAATACCCTGCTAGCTTCATCTCGTCTGAGGGAGTAACGGGGAGATTGGCAAAAAAATCCATCTAAAATTGACTTAAGAGTTAAAGATGACCCAAAGCCTGGAAAAGCTTGCTCAAAACCAAAACGCTCCTGCGACTATTCTTGAATTGTTGCGATCGCGAGCCACACAACAACCCGACGGTCGCGCTTACACCTTTCTCATCGATGGGAAAACCGAAAGCGAACCTCTAACTTATGCAGAATTAGACCGTCAATCCAGAGCGATCGCGGCTCTACTACAACAATATCAAGCCAAAGGAGAAAGGGCACTCTTGCTTTATCCGCAAGGATTAGAAGTCATCGCTGCCTTTTGTGGCTGTCTGTATGCGGGAGTCATTGCCATCCCCGTACCGCCGCCGGAATCGGGCAGACTCAAGCGTACTTTACCAAGACTGCGGGCGATTGTTAGAGATGCGCAAGCGTCCTTCGCCTTAACTACCGCTGGAATTCTATCGCTGATTGAAAACGTGCGCGACGAATTTCCTGAATTCGAGCAAATGCGTTGGATCGATACGGCAACAGTCGATTTATCCTTAGCCGAACAATGGCAAGATCCACAAATCGATAAAGACCAATTAGCCTACCTTCAATATACCTCTGGGTCTACTTCCACGCCCAAAGGTGTAATGCTCAGCCATTTTAACCTAATGCACCATTCAGGTTACTTGCAAAGAGCTTGCGGCTACGAACCCGACAGCGTGACACTGACTTGGATGCCATACTTCCACGATTACGGCTTGGTAGAAGGGATGATGGTTCCTCTCTACAATGGAACGCCTTGCTATCTCATGTCTCCTTTCGCTTTTATCAAGCGTCCGATGCAATGGCTGAAAAATATTACCAAATTCCGCGTTACGCACTCGCAAGCGCCCAACTTCGCCTACGATTTGTGTACTCGTCGCATCAAAGCCAAAGACCTTGAGGAGTTAGATTTAAGCAGTTGGCAAGCCGCCGGAAATGCAGCAGAACCAATTAATCCGAAAGTGATGGAGAAGTTTGTCGAAATCTTCTCTAGTCGAGGTTTTGCCTGGGAAACCTTCGCTCCTGCTTACGGATTGGCTGAATATACCTTGCTCGTCTCGAATAAACCCAAAGGAACCAAACCAATATTTGCTACCCTAGAAGCCGCTTCGCTCGAACGCGATAAGATTGTCGATGCTAAACCAGAACAGGAAAGCGGAGTTAGAACCCTTGCCAGTTGCGGTCGCTTAGTCTGCGAAACCCAAGTTGCGATCGTTCATCCCGACACCTTAAAGCGATGCGCTCCCGATGAAGTAGGCGAAATTTGGGTATCCGATCCTAGCGTTGCTGGCGGCTACTGGCAAAAAGAAGAAGAAAGCGATCGCACTTTCCGAGCTTATACCGAAGATACCAAAGAAGGGCCTTTCTTGCGCACGGGCGATTTAGGTTTCCTAAAAGATGGCGAACTCTACATCACCGGACGGATTAAAGATTTAATTATCATCCGAGGAACGAATCATTATCCCCAAGATATCGAATGGACGGTACAACACCTCCATAATGCCTTGCGTCCCGATTATGGTGCGGCTTTTTCCATTGAAGATAATGGAGACGAACAATTAGTTGTCGTTCAAGAAGTCGAGCGTCGTAGCGAAAAATTTGATAACGAGCAATTGATCGGCGATATTCGCCAAGAAATTGCCGAACAGCACGAAATACCCACACACGCGATCGTCTTGGCAAAATCGGGAACGATTCTTAAAACGGCCAGTGGGAAGATTCAGCGTCGCGCTTGTCGTCAAAACTTCTTGAATGGAACCATTAATATTGTCGCTGCTTGGAGCGAAAATTCCGAACTTGTTGAAAAATTTAGCGCCTCAGATGAGGAAATTGAGGAGTAGAAATTGTAGATATGCAAAGTAGCGTGGGCTGTTCTCAATTGCTCTTTCAAATTCTTTTTTTTGAAACTCAAAGACAACCCTCTCTTAACTCTTAACTTGCTTGCCTGGGTAAAGACGGCTAAAATGCTTATTAATTTTTGTAAATCGATCCTTCAGCAACGACAATCAACTGATTGTTTTGAAGGGGTTTCACCAGATAGCGATCGTTAACATGAATGGAGCGAAAATCTGATGCACGAACTCAAGCAATACTGGGTTGCTGAAGCGCTCGAAAAAGACCTTGGAGATCCTCTCAATCCAGATAGCACAATGTCTTTTAAACGAGTCATTGAAATCGATGAAAGCGAGGAATTTCCTCACCCAGAAATCGAGTGGCTCTACAACTGGAAATTACAACACCATTATATTCCCACCAATTGCGGCGGGGAATTTACTTCTTTTGAAGAATTTGTTGCTTTTGTCAGAGTTTTAAGCCGTCGCGACCAGACAATCGGGATTGCCTTTACAACGCTTTTCTGGTCGTTTATTACCTGGATGGCAGGAAACGAAGAACAGAAACAAAAACTTGCCCATTACATTAAAAACGAGAATGGCGCAATGTGCTTGGGCTATTCAGAGAGAGCGCACGGCAGCGATTTAGTTAATGGCGACCTGACGGCGACGAAAGTTCCTGGCGGCTATCTCCTCAACGGTGAAAAATGGCCAATCAATCGCGCCACCATCTCTGGCGTTTCTTACATTTTGGCAAAAACTGACCCCGCAGGCGGGCCGAAATGTCTGACGCTGTTTATGGTAGATAAACGCGAACTCGATCCCGCACAATACTATAATCTACCCAAAATTCTCACCCACGGCATTCGCGCATCCGATATGAGCGGCATTGGGTTTAAAGATTGCTTTGTTCCCGACTCGATGCGCCTGCGCGAAGAAGGAGACGGGTTAGAATTCGCTCTCAAAGGCTTCCAGATTACGCGGATGCTGTGCGCGGCTTTCTCTCAAGGGGCTGCCGATACCGCCCTGAGAACGACCTTAAACTTTGCTACGAATCGAGTTCTTTATAACAAAACCGTTTTTGACATTCCCCAACCGCGTAAAACCCTCGTCGATGCTTTTCTCGATATCTTGATTTGCGATTGCGAAACCATTGGCGCAGCGAGAGGATTTCACGTCATTCCCGAACAGTTTAGCGTCTGGGCATCGGTAGTAAAATACTTCGTCACCGTCCAACTCGAAACGATGGTTAATAACGTTTACGTCGTTTTGGGTTCTCGGTTCTACATGAGGGAAGAACACGACTGCGGAATTTTTCAAAAGGTGCTGCGCGACAACTCTATCATCAGTATGTTTGATGGGAGTTCGGTCGTTAACTTACACGCGCTCATTCTTCAATTGCGTCAGCTAACCAAGACTCGCGCGAGAAGAAAGCCGCAAACCATGACAGAGATTCAATCTCGTTTAGAGAGCATTTTCTCGCTAGAAAAACCCGTACCAACCTTTGAACCTCAAAAATTAGAACTGTTCGGTCGCGGAATCGACGACCCACTACAAGGGTTAGAAATTGCTCTGCAACAGTTGGAAGACCTCAAAGAATCGGATATCGATCCAGAGGTATTAAACAAGCTTCTCGAACTGGGCAATTTAGTATTAGAGGAATTAGATGCCCACGACGAACAAATAGCGAACTCCAAATTTGAATTCGGTCACGACCAATCGCCCGAATTATTTGAGATCGCTAAGAAATACTGCACGTTGCACGCAGCAGCCGCTTGCTTGCATATGTGGCTGTACAACCGCCAAATCCTGGGCGATTTCTTCGCCAAAGGAGAATGGCTGGTGTTGAGTCTGCACAGGCTTCTGCGTACTCTGCGACCCTTACCTTATACTCTTTCCCAAGCGTATGAAGAAAATGTCGCTCAAGAACTGCTAAAGCTTCATAGAGAAGATAAGCTTTTCTCTATCGTTCCTTTCCAACTCGCTCAATCTCAATCGCAAACCAAAGAGGATACAACCCATGCAACTTCAGAACTCCAACTTCAAGCTTGACGAACAAGCAACAGAAGTAACTCCTACTCAAGCCGTTCAAAATTGGCTAGTTAAGCAGTTAGCCGAACAACTCTCGCTCGATCCCAAAACCGTCAGCGTCGGCGAACCGCTAACCCGTTATGGACTCGATTCTATCGATGCGGTTACGATGGTAGGCGATTTAGAAGATTGGCTCGACTTGGAACTTCCTTCGACGCTATTCTGGGACTATCCGACGATTGAAAAATCGGCTCAATACCTCGTTGAAAACTTTGATGTTACTAATGCTTTGAGCGGTGTAGAAGCGACTCAAGAAGAAGCTAGCAGCAAAGAAGCTGCCGAACCCGCTGCTAATGGTAAAAAAGGCTGGGGTGGTCTTTGGGGACGTAAGTAAAGGGTAAAATTCAGTTATTAGTAGAGACGCGATCTATCGCGTCTCTACATCTAATCGCTATTCATAACTAATTACTCGATACAGAGCCTTGAATTACTCTGAGTTTTCCTTTTGGTTTATTTTAATTGCCTTCGCCGTTCCCTACTTTGGGGTTCGCGCGATCGCGAAGTCGCTCAATCTCTGGCGAGATAGCTTTGATGCGATCGGACTAATGGTTTGGTCGCTAATGTTGTTTTTAAATACCGATCGCACGAGTTTTGCGGTATTTGCTTTTGATGTCGTATTCAATTACTTGATGGTCGCATGGATTTTGCGCCTTCAAGGAAGTCAAGCCAGACTGGTTGCGGCGATTGTTATTATTTTTGATATTGCGATTCTTGCTTATTTTAAATATCTCGTCTTTTTTGTCGAAGGGGTTGTAGGATTACTCATAAACATACCGGATAATTGGCGATCGCTCTCTCCGATTCCCATACGCGATCGCATCCCCCCAGGCGTTTCTTTCTACACCTTCCAAATGATTGGTTTTGTAGTCGATTCGCTGACAGCAAGGAAAAAAAAGCCGATTGGTTTTATCGATTACGTTAACTTCGTTTCTTTCTTTCCGCAAATCGTCGCCGGCCCTATCGAACGCCGCATCGACCTTTTGCCGCAAATGGAAAAGTTCCGGTTTAAATTTTCGATTGAAAACTTTGAAGAAGGCTGCAAATGGTTATCGCTTGGATTATTTATGAAATTTGTCCTCGGCGATAATTTTTCACCATATATCGATCTTTCTAATGCAGCTAATCCTTGGGTTGTTTGGTTTCAAGCTTTCCTATTTACATTAAGAATTTATTTTGATTTTGCAGGATATAGTTTTATTGCAGTTGGTTTGGCTAAATTCTTAGGAATTAAGCTAACCCTTAATTTCCTAGCCCCTTATACCTCTCAAAGTATTAACGAATTTTGGCGGCGCTGGCATATTACGTTAAGTACCTGGTTCCGCGATTATGTTTTTATCCCGCTCATGGGATCTCACAAAAAACTAGCGCCTTTTTTCTTATTTATCACCTTTACGCTTTCTGGTTTCTGGCACGGCGCAGCGTGGAATTTCATTATTTGGGGAGCTTATCACGGCGCTTTGTTACTCGTTTTGCGCTATCTCGGCAGACCTTTTTACGGTTTTGTCGGTCGATATATGTCTCAACCGCAATTTATTTCTTGGGGATTAACCTTTGGTTCGGTAGTGCTAGGTTGTTTGTTCTTTATGGAAACAAATATGAGCCGACTGGTTATTAAATTACAGACCATCTTGACTCCCTGGAATTATTCTCTAGCTAATTTGAATGCGTTATTTAGTTCCTACAGCTTAAATGAGGGAGTTATGCTGATCGTTATTCTCGTGCTGGGTGGAGCAATTTTGCTGATGGAACATATGGCCGTTTGGCAACAAAAGTTTGAATATGAATTGCTTTTATCGCGTTGGGTATCGCCAATATTGCTCGGTCTAACTATTCTACTTGCAGCAAACACGCCTTCGGAGTTTATCTATTTTGAGTTTTAAAATTCTATCGATTGATAGATCGAGTCAGGGAAAGCATAAACACATTATTAAGGAATGACCTATGCCACAATTGTTAACGGTATCAAGAAAATAGTGAAGCAAATCAAAGTAGGCATTACATAATGGAATGGCTTTATCAGTACGCCTGGTTGATTCCCGTCCTCCCCTTGGTAGGAGCGATGGTAGTCGGTTCGGGTTTAATCTCTCTAAACCAAGCTACTAACCGTCTCCGGCAAATTAATGCTGTATTCGTTGTTTCTTTGCTTGGAGCGGCAATGGCGTTTTCCTTTGCTCTATTATGGAGCCAAATTCAGGGTCACGCCGAATATACTCGCACTGTCGAATGGGCCGCAGCAGGTAATTTCCATCTCTCGATGGGATATGTTATCGACCATCTCAGTTCTCTGATGTTGGTTATCGTAACCACAGTGGCGTTTTTAGTCATGGTTTATACCGATGGTTACATGGCTCACGACCCTGGTTACGTTCGTTTTTACTCGTATTTGAGCCTTTTTGCTTCCTCGATGTTGGGACTCGTAATCAGTCCCAATTTGGTGCAAATTTATATTTTCTGGGAACTGGTCGGGATGTGTTCGTACCTACTGGTCGGTTTCTGGTACGATCGCAAAGCAGCCGCCGATGCCGCTCAAAAAGCTTTCGTCACCAACCGAGTCGGCGACTTTGGCTTGCTTTTGGGAATGCTCGGCTTATATTGGGCAACCAATAGCTTTGAGTTCGATGTTGTTGGGGAACGCCTTCAATATCTCGTCTCTTCTGGAACGTTAGGGGCAGGTTTAGCAGCATTATTTGCTGTATTGGTCTTTTTAGGGCCTGTAGCAAAGTCGGCTCAATTTCCCCTTCATGTCTGGCTGCCAGATGCTATGGAAGGCCCTACGCCTATCTCAGCCCTCATTCATGCGGCTACGATGGTGGCGGCGGGAGTCTTTTTGATCGCTCGCATGTATCCGGTGTTTGAACATATTCCCGCAGCAATGAACGTTATTGCTTGGACGGGAGCGTTCACGGCATTTTTGGGAGCGACTATTGCCCTGACTCAAAATGACATCAAAAAAGGCTTAGCTTATTCGACCATTTCTCAGTTGGGTTATATGGTCATGGCAATGGGATTTGGGGCATATACGGCAGGTTTATTCCACCTGATGACCCACGCCTATTTCAAAGCAATGCTTTTCCTCGGTTCGGGTTCGGTTATCCACGGAATGGAGGGCGTTGTCGGTCACAATCCCGTTTTGGCACAGGATATGCGCATGATGGGCGGTCTGAGAAAGTATATGCCTGCTACGGCGATTACTTTCCTCATTGGAACGCTAGCAATTTGTGGAATCCCACCCTTTGCAGGTTTCTGGTCAAAAGACGAAATTCTCGGACTCGCTTTTGCGGCGAATCCTTTCTTGTGGTTCGTTGGCTGGTCTACCGCAGGCCTGACGGCGTTTTATATGTTCCGCATGTATTTTATGACCTTTGAAGGCGGATTTCGCGGCAACGATAAATCCATCAAGGATCGACTTTTAGCTGCGGCAACCCCTGCTTTTGGGCCTGGGGCGATGAATGTTAAAGAATTGGAAAATGAGGCTCATGGGTCTGATTCTCACGGTCATAGCGATTCGCCTCACGAATCGCCTATCACCATGACCCTGCCTTTAATTCTTCTGGCAGTTCCCTCTGTTTTGGTTGGCTTAGTTGGAAGACCTTGGGATAATCTGTTTGAAGCATTTATCCATGCCCCAGGCGAGGTGATAGAAGAAGCCAGCCATTTCGACTGGACGGAATTCTACATTATGGCAGGCAGTTCCATTGGGATTGCGTTGATTGGCATTACGATCGCATCTTTAATGTACCTTCAGAAGAAAATCGATCCGGCTGCGATCGCCAAAAAATATCCTGCCCTTTACCAATTCTCTCTCAACAATGGTATTTCGATGACATTTACGATCGCGTCTTCGTGCGAGGTTGTCGTCGTCTTGCCAGACAAATCATGGAAGTTGACTATCGCGTTATCGACGGTGCGGTCAACCTGACGGGTTTAGCCACTATCCTGAGTGGAGAAGGTTTGAAATATCTTGAAAACGGTCGCGCTCAATTCTATGCCCTCATCGTGTTCGCTGCCGTTTTGGGCTTTGTAATTTTGTATAGCGTTATTTAAATAAGATAACGCTTAAATTATGTTGTATTTTTGTAGGGTGGGCCTAGCTCACCTTCTTTTTTTTGCACATTAATACCAGTTTTATTGGGTTCGGCTCTGCTAACCCACGATCGTGTTTTCGCGATCGCCTGAAAGTTTTTTGAATTCGCCAACAGTATGCGAATCTCGGCTCAATCCCATATTTGTTGAAAGCAATGCTTCCTATTTTACTAAATGAGGGCGATTGACCGAGGGGAATAGGCAAAGTTGTTCTTAAAAACCTTATCTGGATTAGCTTTTAAAATTTTTAAAAGTTTGAGGTTGACTGATGTTATTTTTTCAAAAATTTTGGGAACTATAAGAGTATAGAACAAAGTCAAGCGATGTAATAACCATAATTTCTCAAGCTCCTGCCAAACCCAACTAACTTTTCATTCTAATTAGTCTTTTGTTCTTTCTACTATCTCAGCTACAATCAGCGTTGTTATTAATTTAGTTAGGCGAAGTTGATTAGAATTTGTTTGAGCTATAATTACTAATCATTTTACAAAGTTTCAAAAGGTCATAGTTCTCCTCTTATTAAATAAACTTAGCTAGAAATAGCTAAGTTTTTTGTTGGCGTTAATGAAATGCGATCGCGTAAAAACCGATAGAGATTAACTTTTAAAGAACTTCTAGATCTAGGGTTAACTGATGTTATTTTTTTGAGAATTTTTGGGAATTATAAAAGTATAGAAGAAAGTCAAGAACCCAACCAATATGATTTCTCAAACCCCAACCAAACCCCAACCAATGTCTCATTCCAAGTGGTCTTTTATTCCCTCCGCTATCTCAGCTATAACAGGTGTTGTTATTGGTTTAATTATTGGAAATGTTTTAGGTTTAATTTAACCCAATCTTTTTACAAAATCTCAAAAAGGTCATAGTTTTCCTCCTATTAAATAACCTAGCTAGAAATAGCTAGGTTTTTTGTTAAAAAATTTAGCGGCGCTCGCCCTACGTGGAAGTAGAAAAGTTAATCGCGATTATTCGTATCTTCTCAGCGCTTCTTCATGTTTGGCTATTGCCCAAACAGCATGAATACTACCAGGAACCCAACCTAAAAGGGTTAACAAGATATTAATCAATAAAGTTGTTCCTACTCCGTAGGTTAGAAAAACACCGACTGGTGGTAAAGCAATTCCAAGAAGATATTTTACTAATGTCATATTAATAACCTAATTTCTTTAAATCAAACACTCTTTAATCTTCTCGAAATCCCAAAAAAACTGCTTCCATCACAAGAAATATTAAATATCTATCAATTTTCTGTCGTTAGTAGGATTTTATTTGCTTAAAATAAATACGGATATGGTAATGCCATACCCGTACTATATAAATGTCATAAATTTTTATTGCCAAACAAAAACTTTGGCTTCGTATTCTCCTAAATCGGTCATTAAATTACTATCGACTGCATCTACATCGTAATTACTCGTCCATTCGTGCCATGTTCCATCGGTAGGGAAATTAGGAATGGTATAACCTGCTAAAAATTGGTCGGAGAAATTAGCAACGATAACGACGCGAGAACCTTCATCATTCCAACGAGTATAAGCAATGACTTTCGCTTCTGGATTTTCGTGGAAAAATTCGATATTGGCAGTATGTAGGGCACGGTTATTCTTGCGCAGTCCGATTAAGCCTTTGTAATATGCCAATAAACCTTGATTGAGTTCGCCTGCGAGTAGCGTCCAGTCAATTTTGGCGCGATCGATGGTTTTATATTTGTATTCGCCAAATTCTTCTCCCATCCACACCATCGGGATTCCTACCGCAGTCATGACTAAAGCTACGCCTAACTTTTTGCGTCGAAAAGCAGCTTCATCTAAGATACCGCGATCGCCAAGTTCTGCCATAACGCGATTGTGATCGTGATTGGTAAGATAGTTAACGATATTAGTTGCTCCCATAAATCCCTGGCGTTTGGGATCTAACACATCTTTTAAATTTTCTAGATCGAAAGCTTCTCCGCTAATATGTGCTAGGACGGTGTGATAAAAACTATCATGCCAGCATCCATCCATCGGGCCGTCGATATTGGTAATACTCGTCGTTTCGGGAATATGTTCGGCAATATTATAAAATGGCTTGCTACCTGCTGCTTGCTTTGTTTCATGCACCATCCAGTGCATGAAATCATAGTTAGCAATCTGTCTGGCGGCATCGTAGCGAATACCATCGATATGATACTCTTCAATCCAGAAACGAACGCAATCGCCAATAAAACGACGCGCGGGATAGGTATCTAAGTTTTCATCGTAGTGTTCGTAGTTAAATTCTGGCCCCCAATTGTTATCGGGGTCGCGGGGTTCGTGATGATACCAGTAGTCATGATCGATTTGAGTCAGGGGTGCAGAAGATTCTGAGTGGTTGTATACCCCATCCATAATCACGCGAATGCCTCTGGCGTGACATTCATCGATTAGGTGTTTTAATTCTTTTGTCGAACCATAACTCGATTCTGCTGCAAAGAAGTGACGTGGATTGTATCCCCAACTATAATCCCCTGGATACTCTTTGACGGGCATCAATTCGATCGCATTAATTCCTAATTCGCACAGATAATCTAATTTTTCAATAACGTGCTTATATTTGCCTCGTTCTTTGGGGTCGTCCTCTCCACCCGAAAAGTCAGCAACGTGCATTTCATAAATGACTAATTCTTCATCGGCGGGAAGGGGTTTATCGTCGTGCATCCAGACGTAATCATCAACGATGCGATCGCCATCTTTAATCGTAGCAATGGCATTTTCTTCAGAACTCATGCCATCAATATCTGTAGCATAAGGATCTGTAACATCTACCCATTGATTGGGTTCAAAAACCACGACTTCGATTGAACTCGAAATTTGTATTGATAAGACCCATCTTCTAAATCTACTGTAGCTCGAAAGAACCCATCTTCTCCTTTGTTCATGGGAATTTCTTTCCAGTCTGAAAATGAGCCAATTAAAACTGCTTTTTCGTTATAAGGAGCAAATAATTTGAATTCAATCGAACTTGCCATAAAAATCCTTTTATTTCATGCAGAAGTATTTCAATAGATAGACATCATTGTTTGATAAGTTCAGCAATTACACCTCTAGCTCAAGCAATACTTCTTAAGGATGAGCTTGATTGAAACTAGACTGAATTTACGATTTTGTTGATTTTTTTAGCGAAAAACCAAGTATAAAATTTATCTATGTCTTAAGGATGAGATACTAAATATTCTACTTTGATAGATGTCTTAAGAAAAAAAAATAGTTAAATTGCGCTTATTAACATTGAATTTATCAAACTTAAAACAATGAGTATAGAAAACCGATTAGAAGCAACTGCTAAAAATATTGAAGGAAAAGTTCAGGAATTTATGGGTAACGTAACTGGAAACCCACAAGACCAAGCAGAAGGACAAGCCAAGCAAGCTGAAGCTCAGTTTCGGCACACAGTTGAAAACATTAAAGAGCAAGGACAAGACGATCTCTCCAGCTTACAAAATCGAACAGAAGCAACCACTAAAAATATCGAAGGAAAAGTTCAGGAATTTATGGGTAACGTAACTGGAAACCCACAAGATCGAGCAGAAGGTCAAAACAAGCAAGCTGAAGCCCAAATCGGTCATACTATTGAAAATATCAAAGATAATTTGAGATAGTTTTACTCAAATCGGGTTGTTAGATTGTAGGTTGGGTTGAAGAACGTTGGTGCTAGCCTGCCGTCAGGCATAAACCAATAAAGTTTATAGAATGTTAGGTTTCAATATCGTTATACCCAATCTACAAATTTATATTTAATTACGCAACTTATTTACTTTTTTGAGAGAAGCTCTATTACCTTTTATGAAGGCATCAGTTGGATTTTTCCTCTTGATGTCTTTTTCATTTTCTTCAGATTTAAGATCGAGTTTGTTTAATTAGTGCTAATAACCTTATTTCCTTCTTTTTTTCTGCCTTTGCCTTCACTAATTGATAGCGTGACTATTCAATAGAACATTATTGAACTCATATCTCTATCTAGAGTTAGAGAAATTTATAACCTAAAAAAAACACCAGAGATGGATATATTTTAAATTGTATTTATACATAATCAAATTATTGTGTTAATTAATAGGATTTAAAAAAGCATTATGAACGAACCAAGAGTTGATACCGATACTCCCGATCGCGGAATTGTTCCTGCTGAAACTGCCGCTCGTAGAGAAAGAGAAGGCGAAAATTTTAAGCACATTCCCGAATCAGATAACGATCAAGGAATTGACACCATGGGTGGCATGACCGTGGATAAAGAAGGCTTACTTAATAATTACGCGATCGAGCCTGAAATGTATTATGAGGAACCAGGCGATGCAAAACAGCAAGAAGAAGAATTAGCCGCCGAACGCGCCCAAGAAATGAAAGAAGTCAACGAAGATAAACAAGGTGAGTTGACGATGGAAGAAGACAAGCGCGGTAAAGGTCAAGGAATGATCTAGAGCCACTATTTTACAATCTCCTATGAGTTACCTAAAACAGGGGCATCTACTTTTCTAAAAGATTAATATTTACCTTTTTTCTATTCATCAATTTGGAGGAATTTATATGTTAAGAACAGCTTTAACTATTTTGGCAACTGCACTTAGTTTGTTAGTTGTCGATCTAGTTGTTCCTGGCGTTAATATTGCTAACTTTCCTGCTGCTTTAATTGCTGCTGCTGCCGTTGGTGCTATTAACTCGTCAGTTAAACCCGTTATCTCTACTTTATCTTTACCCCTCAATATTGTCAGTTTAGGCACATTCTCTTTAATCGTTAACGGTCTTTGTTTCTGGTTAGCTGCGGTTTTGGTTCCTGGATTTGGCGTTCATGGATTGATAGCATTTATTGTCGGTCCAGTGGTTTTATCTTTCATCAATACCTTTTTAAGCCAATATTTTGCTGAAAGAAATCCTGAAATCGATTTAAGAGCAAAAGATAGAGACTTAATTAGCGGAAATTAATACTATCCTAAGTTGCTAGTTATCTCCTTAAGTCTAACTAAAACTAAATATTTGTTTTCTTGAGGATGATTTCAACCTTGTTAAGAGTGCTTTATTTAAGCGCTCTTTTTTATTGGGAAAACGGTATTAAACAATACAAATATTTGGGATCTAACTAAAGATAGATAAACAAAGATATCTTTAGTTTGATTTATAAAATGAGAGAGATTTACATAATCTTTTATAGAGAAGTACAAAAAATGCTGTATTTTGTGTTTCTTCGCTATCTAACCTCAAATTAATTGAAATATAAAACAATGGTCACAACACCTCCTTCTCAGGCTTCAGAAGCTCAATACAAAGTAGAGCAGCCTAATGCAGAATTAGAAGCGCTCGTTCAATCTCCGCCCTCTGATACTGAGATTGACTTAGAATTTTTATACACCAGAGATATAGAATTTCGTCAAGAAACAATTTATTTCCTCGTGGTCGATCGCTTTTTCGATGGCGACCCCAATAACAGCGAAGGGCCCAATCCCGAACTCTATGACCCAAGCGCACAAGACTGGGGCAAATACTGGGGAGGCGACTTACAAGGGGTTATCGAGAAGTTAGACTATCTAAAAAGCATGGGAGTCACCGCCATTTGGTTAACCCCATTATTTGAACAAATAGAAGACTTATTCATCGAAAGTGCGGCTATTCACGGCTATTGGACGAAAGATTTCAAGCGTCTCAATCCTCGTTTTATTAGAGAAGGAGAAGAACCATCCCTCAACAAAACTCAAGAAACGAGAAATACTACTTTCGATCGCCTGATTGAAGAAATGCACAAGCGTAACATGAAGCTAATCCTCGATATCGTCTGCAACCATAGCAGTCCTGATGTTAGCGGTAGCAAAGGCGAACTCTACGACGATGGCGTAAAAATTGCCGACTTCAACAACGATGAGAAGAACTGGTATCATCACTATGGCGAAGTGCAAAACTGGGAAGATGAATGGCAAGTCCAGAATTGCGAATTGTGTGGTTTAGCTACCTTTAACGAAAACAATAGTGAGTATCGTAACTATATCAAAGCCGCTATTAAACAATGGTTAGATCGGGGTGTTGATGCCTTGCGCGTGGATACTGTCAAGCATATGCCCATTTGGTTCTGGCAGGAATTTACCGGCGATATGTACGCGCACAAACCCGATGTCTTCATTTTTGGCGAATGGATCTATAGTCATCCTAGCGACGATCGCTCGGTCGAATTTGCTAACTGTTCTGGGATGAGCATTCTAGATTTCGGACTGTGCGTAGCAATACGCGCTGCACTAGGACAAGGTGCAGAAGGCGGATTTCATCTCATTCAAGAGATCTTAGACCAAGATAGTCGATATAGTGGGGCGACCGAACTCATTACTTTCATCGATAACCATGATATGCCTCGTTTCCAGTCGCTTGACCCCGATCCAGAAATGCTTAAGGTAGCGATCGCCCTTATTATGACTTCTCGCGGCATCCCCTGCATCTACTACGGGACAGAACAGTATCTCCACGATGACAGCAATGGTGGAAACGATCCGTATAATCGTCCGATGATGGAGAATTGGGATCTCGAAACCGAAGTCTATCGCTCGATTCGTCGTCTCTCAGGCGTTCGGCGACTCAATCCTGCTATTTCGATGGGGAGTCAGTGGCAGAAATACATCACTCCTGACGTTTATTGCTATGTTCGTCGCTACCAAGAGTCTCGTTGTTTTGTCGCCCTTAACCGAGGAGACGCAACCACAATTCCAGAAGTAGATACCGAGTTACCCGATGGCGAACATACTTGTGTTGTAACTCGCAATAAATACGAGGTTAAAGACGGGAAGATCTATAATCTTAACTTAGAGACTCGCGGAGTCATCGTTTTGAGTCACGTTGGCGATCGCGTTAAAGGACAAACCATCGTACGGGCGCAACTCAATGGCGTAATGACTCAACCAGGAGAAACCGTTGTCGTTGTCGGCGACTGTCCCGAATTGGGCAACTGGGACATCAGCAAAGCCTATCCATTAGAGTATGTCAATTCTAATACTTGGTTTGGTGAAATTCCTTTTGATGAAAGTGCTGGCAAACTCATTACCTACAAGTATGCCCTATGGCGAGAAGGACAATCTCCCCTACGCGAAAACATTACTCCGCGTCGCTGGGTAGTCGCTAACGAAGGTACGGTTAAATGGCGCGATACTTGGGTAACAGGACGAGAATCTTAAATCGGCGATCGGTTATTAAGCTTGCTCTTTACTGATTACTCTTAAAAAGAGCAGAGAACAGAATCTATGTAAATCTCATAGGATTCTAGCAATTGGCGATCGCTATCTTGGTAAAAGACAAGTAGAATAGCGATCGCTTTCATATCAGTAGCAAGAATTTAACAAAGATACTAATAGATCTAACCTTCTATTCTTAAATTAACGGTTAGAAAGCGCGATCGCTCTTGCAATATGTTTAATATCTCATACGAGTTTTTGTTGAATCTTATTTTTCAACTGCGCGATCGCATCTACTAAATCCTGAGTCCTACTTTGAGATAATTGTGGTTCCATCTCTTCAATTAACGATAACAGTTCAAACGCCAACGGTACGCCAAGCTGTAGCTTTTCCATAACCTCTTGCTTAGAAAAAACATCTTGGGGAGTTCCTTCGAGGAAAAGTTGACCTCGATCTAAGACTAACACCCAATCCGCCCATCGATAGACCCAATCTAGGTCGTGAGTCGCCATCAAAATAGTGGTTCCATTAGCATGAATCGTTTGTAAGAGTTGCGCTAATTGGCGAGTATGTAAGGGATCGAGATAGGCGGTGGGTTCGTCGAGTAATAATAATTCTGGTTGCAAGACCATAACATCTGCTAGAGAGACACGCTTCTTTTGACCGAGACTCAACTGATGGATAGGTTTAGTTGCAAGAGATGTTAGTCCAAATTCCTCAAGCACTTGCTCGATTCGTTGGGCAATTGTTTTCTCATCAAGTTCTAGATTGCACAATCCGTAAGAGATATCTTCTTCAACGGTAGATGCAATTAATTGTTGCTCTGGATGTTGAAAAACGAGTCCTACTTGTTGTCTTAATTGTATTAAAGATTGGCGATTATAATTTATGCGATCGCTCTTCCAGCAAATCCTACCTTGTTGCGGTTTATATAACCCATTTGCTAGCAAAAATAGCGTTGTTTTGCCACAGCCATTTTGACCGATTAAAGCAATACGTTTGCCGATAGGAAGTCGTAGCGTTAAACTCGCGATCGCGGGTCGATTTGTTCCTGGATAAGTATAGTAAACATCCTTAAATTCTAATAGCCACTGCGACATTTTTAAAACTAAAAACTCAAGATTATCAGAGCAATACAACCAATACTTGCTTCGATCGCATATCGTTGAGAAGGGCGATAGCGTTGGGACGACAAAACCCGAAATTCTCCATTAAAACCTCGTGCTGCTGTCGAAAGAACGAATTGTCGATAATGTTCCATTGTTTTGTGAAAAAGTTGGCTAATTAGAAGACTCAAGCTATAAAACCATCGCTGATGAGTACGATAGCCATTACGAGATTGTTGGGCAATCCAGAGTTCGCTAGTTGTTGATAATAAAATGAAGATGAAACGATACATTAACAGTAATAATTCTGTTAATACAACGGGACAGCCAACGCGACGTAACACTTGTAGCAGTTCTGTAAATGGCGTTGTGAATAAAATAAAATATAGACAAGAAACTGTAGCAATTGTACGGGTAAAAATTAAAGCTACTTGTATTAATCCTTGATGGCTAAGATAAAGATAATAAGAGCCAATTGTTGTCCCAAAGAAAACATCTGCTTGAACGAGCGATCGCGCTTCAACTGATACTCCTGAAATTAACAAAGCAGGAACGCTTGTTATCCAAAACCCAATTGCTAAACTCAACATTCGCCCATAAATTCCGACAGGAATTCGCGCATAAATAACCACCCAAATACTCATCCACAGAGAAATTACTATTGTACGGATGGAGAGGAAATTAAGGCGATCGCCAACACAACTAATGCAAATCCTAACTTATGTTGGGGCGGTAACTTTCGCAATTGATTGTTATGAGACAGATTATCAATCCATAGGTGCATATCGGCTATTAAATTTCTTGTTTCTTATTTGGGTAAAGGGGAAAACATAGATAAAAGTTTTTCCCATTCACCATTTATTATTCTTCTTTCCCCTGTCTTTAAAGAAAGCATTTTTTAGTTTTGCAAGAAGACTATTTATTTTGATTTCGTCCTTTGTATAAACCAATTGCATACCCAAGGACACCCGCTCCTATGGCTGCTTGGGAGGCGAATAAGAGGCTTTCAATTTCGCTGCTAGCAGGCTCAAATAGGGGTTTAAACCAAGGTTTGTAGGTGGGATGGCTTTTTTTAATGGCTTCTTCTGCTTGCCCGTCAGAACCGCCGTATTCGCCGCGTACAAAGACGAGTGGTATTACTGCTAGAATAACGACTGCGATCGCCAGCAACCAATTCTGTCGCGCTAATGAGGGTTTATTCATGTTTTTAACTTCTAATTAATTTTAATGTTTCTAATTCTTCTCGGTTGTATGTTTGCAACCAATTCCAAACCAAAACGGTTAACAACCCCTCGCTAATTGCCAGCGGCACTTGAGTAACAGCAAAAATACCCGCAAATTTAAGCAATGCTGCCCAAAATCCCCCAGATGCCGCCGGAAAAGCCAGTGCTAGTTGAATTGATGTAGTTACATAAGTGAGTAAGTTTTCTAATGCCGATGCGAGAAAGATAGCTAGCTTCTGATTTCCTAATCTCAACAGCAGATGATAAACCCCATAAGCAACAAATGGCCCCACAATCGCCATTGAGAACATATTCGCCCCCAGCGTTGTCAAACCACCATGCGCTAACAAAACCGCTTGAAATAAAAGCACCAATCCTCCCAACACGGTCATCGCCGACGGGCCAAAGAGAATCGCACCCAATCCAGTGCCCGTGGGATGCGAACAACTACCCGTCACCGAGGGGATTTTTAGTGCCGATAAGACAAACGTAAATGCCCCAGATAATGCTAAAAGTAACTTAAGTTCTGGATGCTGTTGGGTAATGCGAGAGAGCGATCGCAAACCGATTAGAAAAAAAGGTAATGCCACTATCCACCAAAACACTGCCCATTGTACGGGAAGAAATCCTTCAGCAATGTGCATGGCTTGAGCGGGTTCAGCAGTGCCTATAATTAAATAAGCACTAAGCCCTATCATCATTGCAAGGCTTAGAAGTTTCTTTTTTTTCATCGCGTACTCCTTACCAATACTCGCGGATGGAAGGAAGTACGTAAAAATCTCGTTGACAATTCACTTGCATCTGTACCTCGCAGATAACTATATACAATAAATGCAAGTTGGCGGGCATCCTGACTCTTACAGTGACCCTTCGGGTCGGCAGTCGCTCCTCGACGGAAAACGCCTTTCTGCGCGCTACCTCACCAGTGACCAGTTATCAGCGACCAGGAAAATTTCCTATGCCTACTACGTACTGATTGCTGTTTGCCTTACTGTAATCACAGTTGCGGGACAGTGGCAGATTCTCGCTGCACTTTCCCCGTTTCCTCTAGCGGCTGCTCCCCGCTAGAACCAACTTAGTATTTAGATTAGCATGAAGAAGCCAGTTGATTTTTAAGAATAAAAGCGATCGCGTTGGATGCGATCGCCCCGATAATAAAGTTTATTGCTCGGTGACTAGTAAATAATTTAAGCCCCCACAAAAATCTCAAGATGGGTCATCGCCAGTCCCGTACTCAAAGTTGCTAGCTGAACTTGGTTAGCAATTCCCGTCCCATCAGCATCGAAGAATAACGATCCATTACTAGCATCATATATGAAGCGATCGCTTTCATCTGCCGCCGCACTTCCCAAGTGGAAAGCTGATTCAGTAAGCACTTGACCCACTGCACCCGCTCCCAATCCAAAACCATTAGCCGAGACAACTATCGTATCATCTGCCACCAGATAATCAGCGATGAAATCCCCAGCTTGAGTTAGATTTGAGAATTGAAAGCGGTCTGCTCCCATACCACCAGTTAAGGTATCGTTGCCGATTTCTCCGACTAACAAATCGTCGCCTTCTCTGCCATTGAGTATATCGTTGCCTTCTCTACCTGCTAAAAGATTGTTCGCTTGATTACCTAAAAGCGTATTATCGAGTAGATTGCCTATGCCTTCTATGTCCGTAGTATCAGTTAAAGTCAAATTTTCTAGATTGGCTCCCAAGGTATAAGATACTGATGAGATTACGGTATCGATTTCTAGTGTATCTGTGCTTGTTTCACTAATCACATCTTCAAAAGAGTCAAGATAGTAAGTATCATTGCCTGCTCCACCATTGAGGGTATCATTGCCAAACCCACCATCGAGCGTATCATTGCCTGCTCCACCGTCAAGACGGTTATCGTTGCTATTGCCAACTAGGAAGTTATCTAATTCATTTCCTATGCCATCGATAGCATTACCGTAATCAAGCGTCAGAGTTTCTACGTTAGCTCCTAATGTATAGTCAAAGCTAGCTATCACTAAATCGATTCCTTGGCTGGATAATTCACTAACTACATCATCAATGCTATCGATAATGTAAAGATCGTCGCCTACTCCGCCATTGAGTGTATCGTTTCCTGCTCCGCTAATAAGAGTATCGTTGCCCGCTCCACCATTGAAACTATTGTCGCCCTCTGAGCCATTGAGAATATCGTCACCTTCTCCACCTTCTATAGTATCGTCGCCCGTTCCATCAATTAGAAAATCATTTCCCTCTCCACCTATTAAAAAGTCGTTACCGTCTCCGCCAAAGAAAAAATCGTTGCCTGCTTCGCCATCGAGCCTATCATTTCCCTCTTCGCCATTAAGAAAATCGTCACCTTCTCCACCTTCTATAGTATCGTTGCCCGCTCCGCTAACAAGAATATCGTTGCCCGCTCCGCCATTGAGTGTATCGTTGCCGTTCATTCCAGTAAGAAGGTTGTCACCGCTATTGCCGACTAGGGTGTTATTTAATTCATTTCCTGTGCCATTAATAGAATTGCTGCCATTCAGCGTCAGATTTTCTAGGTTAGACCCTAATGTATAGTCAACGCTTGCTAGAACTGAATCTCTTCCTTGGTTGGATGATTCACTGACTACATCATCAAGACTATCAATAATGTAAGTATCGTTGCCCGACCCACCAATTAGAGTATCGTTGCCCAATCCACCATCAAGATAATCATTGTCTGCTCCACCATCGAAAGAATCGTTGCCTGACTGACCGTTGAGTGTATCGTACCCGACCCACCAATTCGAGTATCGTTGCCGCTCCACCATCGAGAGAATCGTTGCCATTATTGCCTATTAGAATAAGATCCATATTGAATTCCCCTATTAACTTGCATATAAGAATTTCACTTAAACAAATCTTATCCAATGAATTAATCTAAAATAAGAGTGAATTTACGGGAATTTTAGTGTTTAGAAAATTTTAACTGTGTAATTTTACTGATGGATGAGGTTTTTATATCATTCTTTCTTACACAAAAAAAGCGATCGCATTCCAACGCGATCGCTCTTGTTAATTATAAAAACGTATATTTAAAATATATAATTAATAAGTTGGAGGCGTATGACTAATCGCCCAAGGTCGTCCGTTTGCTTGACTTTGATATCTGGGTTTGTCGGGTTCTCGCGATCGCGTCACTAGCTTCGGTTCTTTTGCGTCTCCTTTTCGCGATTGAAAGCTACCTACATTAAGATTAATATTAGGTGGTGAAAATATGCGTTTGGCAACTTCTTGGCAAGTCGGACAGTACATGGATGCGTCTCGTTGGGCAATGGTTCGCCAAGCATCAAACTCTCCACAGCGATCGCAATGATATTCGTAAAGCGGCATTTTATTGAACCTCTTACAACAATTTTTAGTTGAGTAGACAAGCGTTTGCGCCCCCTTACATCCTCTCTTTAACAGTAACCAGTTATCAGTTATCGGTTATCATTACTGCTTCACTGGTTACTAAATAACGGAGTACAAATGTTAGGTTGGCAGAATACTTTTATCGAAGATTTCTGTTGGTAAAGCTAGCGTACAGCAAGCATTAGGAATATCGACAATCCCGCTCACTCTTCCTTCCACTGGCGCACAACTGAGAAGCAAATATGCTTGCTCTCCTGTATAACCAAATTTTGGCAAGTATGCGATCGCATTCAAGCAAGCGCGGCGATAGGCAACGTGAGCGTCTAAATAATATTGCTCTCCGGTAAACTCATCGACAGAAATTCCTTCAAACACTAGATACTCAGAATAACGAGGATCTACTGGGCCTGGTTTAAAGATAGGATTAATCATGCCGTATTTTTCTACGCCACCTTTGATAATATCGACAGAAAGGTCGAGATAACCTGCCATTTCGATCGCGCCGCAAAAAGAAATTTCCCCATCTCCTTGAGAAAAATGGATATCTCCCATAGAGAGTTTCGCGCCTTCTACATAGACGGGGAAGTAAATACGCGATCCTTTAGAGAGGTTTTTGATATCGCAGTTTCCGCCATGTTCGCGCGGCGGGACGGTACGGGCGGCCTCTGCTGCGACGCGATCGAACTCTGCACCTTTGAGAGATCCTAAAATAGCATAGTCGGGGTTGGGCAATGCTGCGAGTGGTGGGATTGGTGGTTTCCAGGGCGGGCCGCCTTTTTCTACCAAAGCTCTTTCTCTAGTATTCCACTTAGCAAGCAGTTCGGCAGAAGGGGCACAACCAATTAAACCAGGGTGAGAAATTCCTGCAAATCTTACGCCAGGGATGTGTCGAGAACTAGTGTAAATTCCCTGAATATCCCAAATCGCTTTTGCTGGATTGGGGAAATGATCGGTTAAGAAACCGCCGCCGTTATTGCGATCGAAAATTCCTGTAAAACCCCATTCATCGCCTTGCAAAGGCCCGATATCGAGGAGATCGACCACTAAAATATCGCCAGGTTGAGCGCCGTTTACATGAATTGGCCCGCTTAAAACGTGAACGACAGGAAGTATAACATCGCGAATGTCGTTGGGATCGTCATTATTTTTAATTTGTCCGTCTGTCCAGTCTTTGCATTCAATGCGAAAAACATCGCCGGGATTGACCGAGACAACAGCAGGAATGTCGGGATGCCATCGGTTATGACCGACTAATTCTTGCTCGTACATGGGTTTAGTCAAGTCAACCTTGAAGAGAGTTTTTGGCATAATAAATTTCTCCTCGTTTTACTAAATTTAAACAAATTACGTTTTCGTTATCCAAAATTTTTAGATAACTAAATGACGGTTTGACAGTTAATTTTCAGAAAAAAATTATTTGCTTGGATATTTAATTTTTAGCTAAAAATTAGCAAATTTATGCAAACACCTCATTGTTTCTGTTTTTTGTTTGCTATCTTTAGCTAGGTATCTTCTCGTATCGCAAAGTTGTTATGATGTCAATTTTGATACAAAATAAAATTATTATTTCTTAAAATAATCTAAATAAATATAATGATAACTATTCTCAAAATTAACCATGAAAAATATTTATTTTTATAACAATTAAAAAAAAATTATTGCATTTGTTATTTGATATACATTTTTTTTTTAAACTTCAATTTTATGCTTTTAAGCACAAACAACCATCAATCAATTAAAAGCTAAGCAACTAATTTTTCATAAGCAAAACAATTAAAAAAATTTCGTAAATTATGAAGGAGTTGAGACATGGTAATAACTGGTTATCAAGGTCTTTTTCTTTTCTATGTTGGGGCAGTTCTTTTAGTCAATGGCGTGTGGTTACTAGGTCACATCGAGGATAAAGAAGTAGCATTGATGGACTTTTTGCAGGAGGAGTTGGTTTATTTGTCTGTATTTCTTTACCTACGCGGGCACAGCTTACAGATTTGTTGCCTTTTGAAGTTACCGCTTATATTTTATTATTTACTTTCACTTATTTTTGGGTAGCAATTAATCGCTATACGGGTTCGGATGGTCGCGGGTTAGGTTGGTTTTCTCTTTTCGTCGCAGTTACGGCAGTTCCTGTTACAATTAGACTTTTAATCAATGCTGGCGGCAAACTCTGGCCAACTTGGTTGGGTTTATGTTGGGCAGCTTGGGGAATTCTTTGGTTACTATTTTTTTTGTTATTAGTTCTCAAAAAACCGATTGGTAAGTTAACAGGTTGGGTTTGTATCGTACAAGCAGTTTTAACGGGATGGTTGCCGGGATATTTATTGCTAACCGTTCCAGGATTTGGATAAACTTAGTAATTAATTCTTACTAATTTGCAATTGCACAATGTGCCTCGATGACGAGCAATTAAGAGCGATCGCGCTATGCTGTCAAAATAGTACGATAGGAAAACTGTTACCTAATGCCCTATACGTTCACACGAGTGCGATAACTTGCCTTGACACTCTTTTACAAGAATACGAACGTCAAGCGAGAGTAACCGATAAAATTGAAGGGGCAACCCTGGTTAAATTCGGCATCGATAAACCTAAGATTTCTTACCTGTTTTATCCCGATTTCGATCGCGACCCACATCCTGCCTTACAATTTAGCGTAGTGGTAGATATGACAACGCGACAGGCGAATTTTTGGGACTATAGTACCTCAGAAAATCCCCCGATTCTCCACCGCAAAGAAACCTTTGTCGCGCCAGATTATTCTTGCTACGAAGAATTTGCCCAACTTACTCGTTTTGAAGAGAAATTAGGATTATTAGACCAATCTCGCTTCATCGGAACTCGTATCGAATGGCAACATCGTTTAGATTATTATAATGTTTCTTTCGACGGACATCGCCTCGTCTGCGCGATCGCCCAAACAACCAATAAAACCATTGCTATCGACCGTCACAAAGCTGCACTCGTGCGTAAAACCCTATCTCGTCCCGTGCGCTTGGCACTAGAAGCGGGTTTATTCGTCCCAGAAGCGACTTTTTTTGATTATGGTTGCGGTTACGGCGGCGATCGCGATCGCCTTGCCGAACGGGGCTATAATGCTGCTGGATGGGATCCTTACTATCATCCCGACGAACCACTTATCCCCTCAGATATCGTTAATTTAGGATATGTGATTAATGTTATTGAAGATTTAGCCCAACGCCAAGAAGCTTTAGTTAAAGCGTGGGAATTGACTCGTCAAGTTTTAATTGTAGCAGCACAAGTCTTAATCGACGATCGCGATCGGGGTGTAGTTGCTTACGGCGATGGGATTATTACCAGTCGCAATACCTTTCAAAAATATTACGACCAAGAAGAACTTAAAATATACATCGATCGAGTTCTAAATGTCGATTCTATTCCTATCGGATTAGGGATTTATTTTGTTTTTCGAGATGAAATGCAAGCGGAAACATTTCGAGTTTCCAGATTTCGCTCTCGTACTACTACCCCAAAAATTTATAAAAAGATTCAACGCTTTGAAGACTACGAAGATTTACTCGCACCGTTGATGCAATTCGTCGCGCAAAGAGGTCGTCTTCCTGCTAAAAATGAGTTAGAAAACGAGTTTGAAATCAAAAATGAATTTAGAACATTTCGTCGTGCTTTTGAGGTCGTTTTACAAGTGACAGATTCAGAAGAATGGGACGCAATTTCTCAAAAACGCAGTCAAGATTTATTGCTATATTTAGCCCTTAGTCGTTTCGGTCAGCGCCCCAAATCTAGAGAGTTATCGCGCTCGGTTAGAGAAGACATCAAAGCTTTATTCGGCAGTTACGAATTAGCTTGTATGCTAGCTGATAAAATGCTATTAAGCCTCAGAGATTTAAATAAAATTACTCATTTATGCCAGACTAGTTTGGTTGGCAAAAAAAAGCGAAATTCTTTATTAATTCATATCAGTGCTTTAGAAACGCTCGATCCTTTATTGCGATTATACGAAGGTTGTGCTAGTCGAACCTTTGGTTGTTTAGAAGAAGCAAATTTAATTCAATTTTATGGCGATCGCCCAAAAATTTCTTATTTATTCTACTCGGATTTTGATAAAAATCCTCACCCCAGGTTGCACTCTAGCATGACTATCGATTTAGCCGATTTAAAGGTGAGATATCGAGACTTTTCTAACGATAAAAATCCCCCTATCCTACATGAAAAAGAAAGTTTAGTTACTGCTGATTATCCCTTTTATGAAAAGTTTACTAAATTAACCCAACAAGAAAGAGATTGGGGATTGCTAGAAGATTTTAGTACCATTAACCGCTTGCAAGGATGGTTGCAATTGTTGGAAGATCGTTGTGTTTTTCTAAAAGGCGATCGGCTTTGTTGGCGCAAAGATGCCGATCCTTATAAAGTTAAGTTACTGCGCCATCAAATTAATGTTCGCAAAAAAAATAGGGTAGATTCGCCATAACAACGAACTTCAGTAAGAAGAGATTTATCAAGTAAGTATAACGTTCTATTTTACCTGTAAATAACTTTGAACCTTACCGAGTGAATCGATACGATCGGGTGCAAGCGATGTTATGCGACGTTTTGGCGCTTTTGGTAACTACTGTTAAAAATACGAATGGTTTTCTCTCGGTGTTTCTTAGAAAAATGTTATGGTGGTATCATGGATAAAAACAGTGTTACTAAAAGAAATGGTGTTACTAACTATCGCGTCGCTCAAGACCTCCATCAGCAAGAACTCCGCAAGGGAATCTTGGATGATACAAGCGATCTTCTAATGCGAGAGGGAACTACTGCCCTGAGTATGAGGCGGATCGCGCAATTGGTCGGCTGCTCGACAACAGTGCTTTACACCATGTTTGGAAATAAACAAGGGCTAGTCGATGAACTTTATCTAAGGGGCTTTGATATGGTGCGCCAAGCATTAGAAGCTGTTCCTCGTTCTGGTCATCCACAAGACTATATTTATGATTTGTGTTATGCCTACCGCAATTTTGCTCTGACTTATTCAACGTACTATGCCATTATGTTTCTCAAAGTCATGCCAGAGTACATCCCCTCAGAAGCAAATCGTCGATTAGGTCAAAAAAGCTTTCAACTTGTCGTTGATGCAGTTCGAGATTGCGTTGCACCAGAAGCGATCGCAGAAAACGAAGCCTGGGAAATTGCTCGCATTATTTGGGCAACAGTCCACGGTCATATAGGGCTAGAGTTAGCTGGGCATTTTGACTATCCTGGGGTGTCACCTCAACAAATGCTAGAACGAGCCTTGCAAGCCATCATTTCAACACTCTTGTTAACCCCTAATCGTATCCAATGAGTCAACTCGTACAATTGCCTTGGTTACTCATGTTGGCATCTGCCTGTTGTAGCAGTACTGGTTCGATTCTGCTAAAGCAATCGCGTTTGGTAGCAGTTAATTCTAGCTTCCTGGCAACCTTGATATCTCCTTGGTTTCTTTCAGCTCTAGTCATCTATAGTGCTGGATTGCTTTTATTCGCCAAAGCACTCGATCGCCTTCCTGTCTCAGCAGCAGTTCCGTTTTCGACAGGAGTTGGGTTCATCTTAACGACAATCCTTTCTCATTATCTGTTTGGCGAACGTTTGAGCGTTAACCAGCTAGCCGCTTTAAGCCTGATTGTTGCTGGTGTCATCGCGATCGCCCGTTAATGTTTCTATCAATCTTTAAGAGGACAAAGCAATGACTCATTTTGGCATTCTCTGTTTAGGAGCCACTGGTCATTTGAATACAATGTTTCCGCTAGGACACGAACTTCAACGACGAGGACATCGTGTTACTGTTTTTAGTAAGCTAGATGTCCAATTCAAAGCGCAAGCAGCAGGTTTCAACTTCTGCGATATTTATTTTCACTCAGATCGAACCAAGAAACAGCAACAAAACCCAGCAACAAAAGCAGGACAACTGACTAATTTAATCAATATTCAACGCACTCTCAAAAAATTTGCTCAAAATGCAGATACTCGACTCCAAAAAGCACCACCAGTCATTCGAGAATGGGGTGTAGAAGCGCTGATTATCGATCTATCTATCTTTGAGGGAGGGACGATCGCTGACTATCTTAACCTACCTTATATAACAATGTGCTGTTTGCTCCCCTTCTACCAAGATCTAACAATTCCTCCCATTTCCACAACCTGGCAATATAATCTTGCTACATGGGCACAAATACGGAATCGTATTGCTTACAGCTTCCTCAACTTTATGGCACAACCAGTTTGGCAAGTGGTTTCTCGCTACCGCCAGATGTGGAATTTACCAGCATACACCCACCCTAACGATATTTTTTCCAAGCTTGCGATTATCACCCGTCACATTCGAGAATTTGAGTTTCCGCGTCAACTTCCGCCTCATTTCTACTTCACTGGAGCGTTTCATCAGTCGATGGCAACACAACCGATTGCTTTCCCTTTCGAGCGATTAGACGGTAGATCGCTTATCTATGCCTCAATGGGAACGGTACAAAATCGTTTTGGTTTTGTTTTTCGCACCATTGCGGAAGCTTGCGCCAGCTTAGACAATCAACTGGTCATTTCTTTGGGAGGAGGACTCGAACCAGAAGCATTTTCCAATCTCCCTGGAAATCCTATTGTTGTGAAGTATGCGCCTCAACTAGAACTTTTGCAAAAAGCCAGTCTCAATATTACCCATGCCGGACTCAACACGACTTTAGAATCCTTGAGCTACGGCGTTCCGATGGTTGCAATTCCTATTACAGACGACCAACCAGGAGTTGCAGCACGGATTCGTTGGACAGGCACAGGTGAGTTAGTCACGCTTTCTCAGTTAAGTGTTTCTAAACTACGAAGGGCGATACAACGGGTACTCACTGAAGAATCTTACAAACAAAATGCCGTTCGATTTAAAGAAGTGATGCGCCAAACTGGGGGAGTCAATCGAGCGGCTGATATTATCGAACAAGCCATCTCCACAAGGAGTTCAGTTAGTTGATGCGATCGCTTACTTTGGTTGCGATCGCAAAATCTCTTCAAACCATTGTTTTATGCGATCGCTGCTATTCTGATTGCAGGAGGAGAAGCCAAAGAAGGTGACGATACAAAATGGATTGAAGTCATTCGCAGCAAAGCAGCAGCAGTATTATT
>JAAUUT010000210.1 GCA_012031035.1 Candidatus Altimarinota bacterium
CCCCCTAAATCCCCCAATTCTGGGGGACTTTGAAGCTGTTCCCCCCAAGATTGGGGGGCTAGGGGGGGCGAAATTTGTCCAACTGCGTAAGTCCTAAAAATAATCCTGTCAGCGATGTTGCTCCCGAAAACTTAGCTTATGTTATTTATACCTCTGGCTCTACAGGCGTACCAAAAGGAGTTTTAGTTAACCATAAAAATGTAGTGCGATTATTTGCAGCTACTCAGTCTTGGTTTAACTTTAACGAAACTGACGTGTGGACAATGTTCCACTCCTATGCTTTTGACTTTTCAGTGTGGGAAATTTGGGGAGCTTTACTTCACGGGGGACGTTTGGTAATAGTTCCTTATTTAGTCAGTCGCTCTCCCGAAGCCTTTTATCATTGCTCTGCGATCGCAAAGTTACAGTTCTTAACCAAACACCTTCAGCTTTTCGACAACTAATCTGGGTAGAAAATATCGCTGAAAGCCCACAGTTGAGCTTGCGTTTAGTAATTTTCGGTGGAGAAGCACTGGAAATACAGAGTTTAAAGCCGTGGTTTGACCGACATGGCGATCGCATTCCCCAGTTAGTCAATATGTACGGGATTACGGAAACCACTGTCCATGTTACTTATCGCCCCTTAACTATAGCCGATCTCAACAATATAGGTAGCGCGATCGGCTCTCCAATTCCCGATCTACAAGTTTATCTTTTAGATCGGCACTTGCAGCCCGTACCCATCGGCATACCGGGCGAGATGTATATTAGTGGTGCTGGTTTGGCACGGGGCTATCTCGATCGCCAAGAGTTAACAGCGGAACGATTTATTGCTAATCCATTCGGTCGTGCAACATTATATAAAACAGGGGATAAAGCACGTTATTTACCCGATGGTCAGCTTGAATATCTCGGACGATTAGACAATCAGGTAAAAATTCGCGGTTTCCGCATCGAACTAGGAGAGATAGAAGCTGTATTAAATCAACATCCTGGTGTAAGGGAAAGTGTGGTTATCTCTCGACAAGATGAACCCGACGAGCGACGTTTGGTAGCTTACATTGTCCCCGATGAAAAGCAAGCCGCGCCAATTTTACAGTTAATTCGTTTTAAAGAGCAAGGCAGACTGACAGAGCGATCGCTGTATGAGTTGCCCAACGGAGTGACAATTGCCCATTTAAATAAAAACGAAACTGATTTTGTTTATCAGGAAATATTCGAGCAACAATCCTATTTAAAACACGGGATCGTTATTAATGATGGGGACTGCATTTTTGATGTCGGGGCGAACATTGGGTTATTTACTCTTTTTGCCGCTCAAACCTGCTCTGATGTTGAGGTTTATGCTTTTGAACCCATTCCACCTGTATTTGAACTTTTACGACTCAATGCTGACTTACATAACTTAAACGCGAAGCTGTTTGATGTTGGTCTTTCGGCTCAAAGCGCAGAAGATACGTTGACTTATTATCCTCATGTTTCGGTAATCTCCGGTCGCTTTGCCGATGCCGTTGAGGAGCAAGAAGTCGTTAAATCTTTTTTACTCAATCAAGACACAACCGAATTGTCGTCGGATGCGATCGCACAGTTGTTGGCAGATCGTTTAGTGAGCCAACAATTTACTTGTCAGCTAAAAACTCTTTCCGAGGTAATTGAGGAAAACGCGGTTGAGCAGATCGATTTACTCAAGATTGATGTTGAAAAAAGTGAATTAGAGGTACTAAGGGGCATAAAAGAGGAACACTGGCAAAAAATTAAGCAGATAGTCGTCGAAGTTCACGATCGCGACGGTAGACTAGATCGGGTTATCCAGTTGCTCGAAGGTCATGGATACAAACTAATCGTTGCACAAGAACCAGAACTGAGCAAAACCGGACTCTACAATATTTATGCTAGACGAAAATTGAGAGAGCGCTCGCCAACAGACAAGGTTATCTCCCCAACAAAACCAAGATGGTACAGTGAAAACGCCTTAATTAAAGAGCTTCGTCATTACCTAAAAGAAAAACTGCCAGAGTATGCGATCGCGTCGGCTTTTGTTGTGCTGTCTACTCTTCCTTTAACCGCTAACGGCAAAGTAGATCGCAATGCTTTACCCCGCCCTAAAGCAGACATTCAACATCGCTTAGTGCCTCCCCGCACTCAGACTGAAGAAATTATTGCGGGTATTTGGAGCGAAGTTTTAGGAATAGAGCAAGTGAGCATCTATGATAATTTCTTCGATCTGGGGGGACATTCTTTGCTAGCTACTCAGGTGACTACACGTTTGCGCGATCGCGCGGGCATAGAATTACCCCTGCGAGATCTGTTTGCCCAACATACTCTAGCTAGTTTAGCTCAAACCATTGAAAAAATGCGTTTGGCACTAGAACAACTACAGTCGGCTCCGGCTAAAGAATTAGGCGATCGAGAGGAATTTGAGCTATGAAATCAATTTACGAGTTTTTATCTGACCTTGCTCGTCAAGATATCAAACTATCGGTTGAGGACAACCGTTTGCGCTGCAATGCCCCCAAAGATGCCCTGACATCGGAGATCCGTTCTCAGCTTGCCGAGCGTAAAGGAGAAATCCTTTCGTTTTTACAACAGAACAAGCTAGCTTTCCATTCTCGCCAAATTGCTCTGGTTTCTCGACCCAAAAATCTGCCTCTGTCCTTTGCCCAGCAGAGATTATGGTTTATCGAACAATTGGAAGGCGGAACTGCTGTCTATAATATCCCAGCCGCTCTATATTTAATGGCATTCTCAACGTTACTGCTTTACAAAAAGCTCTGCAAGAAATCGCGATCCGACACGAAGTGCTGCGTACCCGTTTCGCAACAGTAGAAAATTCCCCCGTACAAGTTATCCACGCCGAGCCTCAGTTTACCTGGCTGCTGGTGGACTTGCAGCACTTGCCCATCCAAGAGCGAACTGCTGAAGTTCAACAGCTTGCAACACAAGAGGCAAAAACTCCCTTCAATTTGGGGGAAGATTCTTTGCTGCGAGTCAAACTGTTGCGGTTGGCCGAGAAAGAACACGTCCTGCTGCTAACGATGCACCATATTATCGCTGATGGTTGGTCGCTAGGGATTTTGGTACGCGAGTTGTCAGTTCTTTACAAGGCATTTGATGCCCAAAAATCCTTTTCTCTGCCCCCATTACCGATTCAATACGCCGATTTTGCCTTGTGGCAACATCAATATCTCAAAGGAGAAGTCTTAGAAACACACCTAAATTACTGGAAACAACAACTAGCAGGAGTTCCAACTTTATTAGAATTACCGACTGACTATCCACGTCCAGAGCTACAGACGTTTCGAGGTTGTAGCCATTCCTTTGCTCTACGAGGACTGACCGAAAAACTCAAAACCCTAAGCCAGCAGTCAGAAGCGTCTCTATTCATGATTCTCCTGGCAGCCTTGGGGATTTTACTATCTCGTTATAGCCGACAGAAAGACTTAGTAATTGGTACAGCGATCGCCAACCGAAATCGACGGGAAATTGAACCCTTAATCGGCTTTTTTGCCAATACTCTCGCCCTGCACCTCAATTTAAGAGAGAATCCTAGTTTTCGCGACTTTTTAGGGCAAGTGCGCCAGGTAACGTTAGATGCTTACGCTCACCAAGACTTACCATTCGATCGCCTGGTAGAAGAATTACAGCCAGAACGTTCTTTGAGCCACACTCCCTTATTTCAGGTGATGTTTGCTTTGCAGAATGCACCGTTAGGAAAACTAAACCTACCAAACCTAACCCTCAAACCGATAGAAACAAAAAGTGTTACCGCTAAATTCGATCTCACCTTGTCGCTACGGGAGACGGAAGCAGGATTAGATGGAATCTGGGAATACAACAGCGATCTGTGGGAAGCAGCAACCATCACGCGGATGATGGACAACTATAAAACTTTGCTAGAGGCAATAGTTGCCAATCCCGACGAGCGAGTGGTAAATCTTCCTCTACTAAGTGAAGCAGCGCGACAACAAATATTAGTAAAATGTCATTCTTCAAAAGCTGAGTCTATTCAATTGCCGTGTATTCATCAGTTATTTGAGACTCAGGTAGAAAAAAATCCCGATGCTGTAGCAGTAGTCTTTGCCCCTAACGGTCTTAAGCTAACTTATCGTCAGTTAAATGCCCGTGCTAATCAGTTAGCTCATTATCTACAAAGCTTAGGAGTCAAACCAGGGGTAGTAGTAGGGGTCTGCCTTGAGCGATCGCCCCTAAAAATAATCGGATTGCTAAGCATTCTGAAAGCTGGTGCGGCTTACCTACTTTTAGAACCAACCGATCCCCAGGAGTATCAAAAAGCGATTCTGACAGATACTCTTGTATCGGTAGTATTAAGCCAACCAGGATTAAAAGAATGTTTGCCAGAAGATGAAACACAAGTCATCTGCCTTTGGACAGATAAAGAGACAATCGCTCAACAGAGTCAAGAAAACCCGATCGATAAAATTACTCCTGAAAGTCGGGCTTATGTAGATTACTCTAACTATCGAGCAGTTTCCGTTTCCCATAGCGCGATCGCGTTTCATTTGAATTGGTTTATAAATCAGTTTGCCTTATCCGAGTCGGATGTAGTTTTACAGCAAGCTTTAACTCAATCCTCAGCCGTTTGGGAGATTTTCGGAACTCTCATTACGGAAGGTTGTTTGCTATTTCCTTGCTCCAAAGCACAAGATAATCCTGCCTACTTACAAAATCTTATTGTCTCGCAACAAGTCAGCCTTATTCATTTTGTTCCTTCTGAGTTATCAGCTTTTCTAGATTCATTAAATGCACGACTGACTCAGTTAAATTCGCTGCGTCGAGTCTTTTGTAGTGGCGAATCTTTATCATCGAAACTAATCGAAAAATATGAAAAAGTTCTCCAATGTAGCCTTGTTCATCTCTATGGATACCCCGAAACTGCGGGAGAAGTAATCTATCGCGAAATCAAAAACGATCGCCACAGCGCTAATATCTTCCCGATTAGTTCTGCTAACGGCTCAGTTTATGTATTAGACGAGCAATTACAGCCTGTGCCTATTGGAGTAACGGGAGAAATTTATCTAGGAAGTTTAAGTTTAGCGCAAGGTTATCTCCACGATCGCGAAGCGACGGCGCGACACTTTATTAAAAATCCTTTTCCGAGACACGCTTATTTAAAACAAACGAATTGGGAAGAATACTTGATGACGGTTCTTTACAGTTAATCGGAGCGTGCGATCGCCAAGTTTGGATTAAAGGTTTCCGCGTCAGTCTCCCGGCGTTAGAAACAAAATTATTAGAAAATCGCTCTGTTGAAGATTGTCGCGTGCTGATGCGGGAAACAGATACTATGGCTCAATTAGTAGCCTATGTAGTTTCTTCAGGACAACTCTCTTTAGAACAGCTATCGCACCTACAAGCTCTCCCTGCTTATATGTTGCCTAGTGTGTATGTTCCGTTGTCGGCTTTACCACTCACTTTAACGGGACAGGTAGACGAAGAAGCCTTAAAACGCTTGCCAGTCATCGACTCAGATTTAGTGCAACGATGGGAAGCACAATTGCGATCGCTACCCGAAATCGATCGCGTGGCAGTGGTAGTACAACAGCCGACTGAAACTCTTCCCCCCGTACATCTTAGGGATTTACTTTTACAAAACCCAAATCCCCACCGCGAGGAAGAAAAGCCTAAACTTTTAACTCCACTTCCAGAAGCACGCCAGCAGTCAGGAACAAAGAAATTAGCGGTTGTGCATGGAGAATCGCTAGAATTTGAACCCGATGCTCCTCTTACCCTAGCAGAAGCTTTAAGGCGGGCAGCTTTTCAAAATTCCAATCGAGGAATTGTTTATATTCGTTGCGATCGCTCTGAATTTGTTCAATCCTACGAAAATTTACTCGAAGAAGCCCAACGAATTTTAGCAGGCTTAAGAAAGCTAGGTTTAAAACCTCAAGATAAAGTCATTTTTCAATTAAAGCGGATACAGGATTTCATTCCCGCTTTTTGGGGCTGCATTTTGGGTGGCTTTGTGCCAGTCCCTCTATCCATTCCTCCTACCTACGAACAAGTTAACAGTGCTGTAAGCAAACTCCACAATGCTTGGCAAATGTTAGGAAAACCGATTGTGTTAGCTGGAGAGAATTCCGTTTTTACAGCAGTTTTCGCCCCCCTAGCCCCTACCCCCTTTCATCCCCTGTACCCCCCTTGC